>NZ_DASRBZ010000340.1:0-39790 GCF_035653355.1 Mycobacterium sp.
CGGTCTTGTCGCGGTGCAGTGTGTTGACGTCAAGCCGGTAGGCCAGCTCGATCACCTTCGCGCGCGTGGTGCGGGTGGTGTGCTTGATGAGGTATTCGCGGCCGGGCTCCAGCGCCGAGTTGTCGGCCATCCAGCACACGGTCGCGTCGAACTCTCGCGCGGCCCGAGGTTGGTTGGTGGGCCGGGCGATCATGTCACCACGGGAGATGTCCAGGTCGTCGTCGAGCCTCACTGAGATCGCCATCGGCGGAAACGCTTCGGCGATTGGGCCATTGGGTCCGTCGATTGCGGTGATCCGGGTGGTCTTGCCGCTGGGCAGTACCACCACTTCGTCGCCCGGTCGCATCACTCCACTGGCCATACTGCCCGCGTAACTTCGGTGGTCTTGGTGTTCGCGAGTCTGCGGCCGGATGACGTACTGCACCGGGAACCGGACGTCGACCAGGTTGCGGTCGCCGGCGATGTACACCTCTTCCAGATAGGGCAGCAGCGCCGGTCCGTCGTACCACGGTGTGTGCTCGGATTTGGTGACCACGTTGTCGCCGTGCAGCGCCGACATCGGAATGGTGACCACGTCGTGCACGTCGAGCCGGGCGGCGAAGGCATGGAACTCGTCGCGGATCGTCTCGAATTTCTCTTGGCTCCAGTCGATCAGGTCCATCTTGTTAACGGCCAGAACGATGTGGCGGATGCCCAGCAGCGACGCCAGGAACGTATGGCGGCGGGATTGCTCGCGCAAGCCGTGGCGGGCGTCGACCAGCACCACAGCCAACTGGGCGGTGGAGGCTCCGGTAACCATGTTGCGGGTGTACTGGATGTGTCCCGGGGTGTCGGCGATGATGAATTTCCGCTTCGGCGTGGAGAAGTAGCGGTAGGCCACGTCGATCGTGATGCCTTGTTCGCGTTCCGCCCGCAGGCCGTCGGTGACCAATGCCAGGTCGGTGTAGTCGTGGCCGCGCTCCTTGGATGTGCGCTGCACCGAGGCCCACTGGTCCTCCATCATGGCCTTGGCGTCATAGAGCAGCCGCCCGATCAGCGTGGACTTGCCGTCATCGACGGAACCCGCGGTGGCGATCCGAAGCAGCGTAGTGGGCGCAGGCATCAGAAGTACCCCTGCCGTTTGCGGTCTTCCATGCCGGCTTCCGAGATCCGATCGTCAGCGCGAGTAGCTCCCCGTTCCGTCAACCGCGCCACCGCCGTCTCGGCGATGACCTCTGCCACCGTGGCCGCCGTCGATTCCACGCAACCGGTACAGGTGACGTCGCCGACGGTGCGGAATCGCACCGACGCCTCCAACACCTTCTCTCCTGTGCGCGGCTGCATGTACCGGTGCACCGCCAGCAGCATGCCGTCGCGTTCGAACACCCGTCGACGGTGCGCGAAATAGATCGAGGGCAACGTGATCTTCTCGGCGCCGATGTACGACCAGACGTCGAACTCGGTCCAGTTCGACAGCGGAAAGACCCGGATGTGCTCACCCTTGTGGTGCCGCCCGTTGTACAGATTCCACACCTCGGGCCGTTGCGCCTTGGGATCCCACTGCCCGAACTCGTCACGGAAACTGAACACCCGCTCCTTGGCGCGAGCCCTCTCCTCGTCGCGGCGGGCGCCGCCGAACGCGGCGTCGAACTCGTTCTCGCGGATCGCGCGCAGCAGCGTCACCGTCTGGAGCGGGTTGCGTGACGGGATGGTTTCCACGACCCGGCCGGCGTCGATGTCGTCTTGCACCTTGGCCACGATCAGCCGTACCCCGGTCTCTTTGACCAGGTGGTCGCGGGTGGCGATGACCTCGTCGAAGTTGTGGCCGGTATCGACATGCATCACCGGGAACGGCAGCCGGCCCGGGTGAAACGCCTTGAGCGCCAGATGGAGCATCACGATCGAATCCTTGCCGCCGGAGAACAGCAATACCGGCCGCTCGAACTCTGCGGCCACCTCCCGGATGATGTGGATGGCTTCGGCTTCCAGCGAGCGCAGGTGGCTTAACTCGTACTGCCCCGCAGCCGGCACGGTGGTTACTTGACTGGTCATCGACCCTTACCTGGTAATCTTGGTAGGACTGGCCATATTAGTGAGTATTACCGTGTATGAAACCAGCCCCGGGCGGAGCTGTCAACGGCCGCGCCCGGCACCGGTTCGCAGCCTCGTCGGTGCACTGCGAAAACATGGACTCATGTCGACACCTGATAAACCGCCTAGTGGCCGCGACGTGATCGCGCAGTTTCTGCCCCAGTCCCCCTTCGTTGCGAAGCTTGGCATCGTCGCCGACGTACTTGCCGACGATCAAGTGCGGCTGCGGCTGCCGTGGGATCCGTCCAACGTCACCATCGGCGACATGGTGCATGGCGGGGCAATCGCGACGCTGGCCGATCTCACGGTTATGGCCGCGGCGTGGTGTGACGCCGATGCACCGCCCGAGCTGCGGGGTGTGACGGTGTCGATGGCGCTGGACTTTATGGCGCCGGCCCGTGCGACCGACGTGATCGGGGTGGGCCGGGTCTTGCGGCGTGGCCGGTCATTGGTCAACTGCGAGGCCGAGGTCGTTGACCCGCAGGACCGGCTGATCGCCAAGGCACTGGCGACCTACAAGATCGGTTGACGCGCGGGTTGACGCTACAGAGTGACTTCGTTGAGCTTGCCGGTGGCGACGTCGAAGATGAAGCCGCGCGCTGACTCGTGCTTGGTGACGAACGGGCTGGCCTGGATGCGGCGCAACGACTGCCGGACGTCTTCTTCCAGGTCGGGGAAAGCCTCAGCGGCCCACGACGGTTTAAGGCCGGTCTCCTCCTGGATGGCGCGCTTGAAGTCGTCGTCGGTGAACGTGAGCATGCCGCAGTCGGTGTGGTGAATCAGGATGATTTCCCGGGTTCCCAGCAAGCGCTGGCTGATGGCAAGTGAGCGGATCGCGTCGTCGGTGACCACTCCGCCGGCATTGCGGATGACGTGTGCCTCACCCTCCTTGAGCCCGAGGATGCGGTACACGTCGAGCCGGGCGTCCATGCACGCCACCACCGCGACGTGTTTGCTCGGCGGCAGCGGCAACGGCCCCTCGAACGTATTCGCGTATTCCGCATTGTTGGCCAAGTATTCGTCGGTAACCGTCACGCCAATCTCCTTAGATATTGCATGATGTCGTTTGCTGCACCGACAATTCGGGTGGCTGATTTTAACAATCGGCGACAGCTATTTCACCGGTCCGGATCAATCCGATCAGAATGGCTCGAAGCGCCCACCGCAGCTTGCGGCGCTGATTCGCGAGCGCTCTGGCGTCCGCTCGCTACCCTGTGCCCATGCACCAATGGCGAAGCAGGCAGATGTGATCCGCTTCTTGGCACGCCGGTTGCTCAACTACATCGTGCTGTTGGTGCTGGCGACGTTCTTGGCGTTCTGGCTGACATCCGTGACGTTTCATCCACTGGACAGTTTGATCCAGCGCCATCCGCGGCCGCCGCAGGCGGTTATCGACGCCAAAGCGGCACAGTTGGGCCTGGATATCAAACCCATACCGGTCCGCTACGCGAAATGGCTTTCCGGCGCGGTACGCGGTGATTTCGGCGCCACGGTGACCGGTCACCCTGTCTCCGAGGAACTGGGGCGACGGATCGGGGTCAGCCTGCGGCTGGTGGTGATCGGTTCCGTGCTGGGCACGGTGACTGGCGTCGTCGTGGGGGCGTGGGGAGCGATCCGCCAGTATCGGATGAGCGACCGCGTGATCACCGTGCTGTCGTTGATCACCTTGAGCATCCCGACATTCGTGATGGCGGGCCTGCTGATCCTGGCGGGGCTGCGGGTCAACGAATTCACCGGCGTGCGGATGTTCCTGTATACCGGTGAGACCTCACCAATTCCGCCCGGCGGGATGTGGGACCAATTCCTCGACCGCGTGCAACATATGGTGTTGCCGACACTCACGCTGGCCTTAAGCGCAATCGCGGGTTTCAGCCGCTACCAGCGCAACGCAATGCTCGACGTGCTGAGCGAAGATTTCATCCGGACCGCGCGCGCCAAGGGCCTCACCCGCCGACGGGCGCTGTTCAAACACGGCCTGCGCACCGCGCTGATCCCGATGGCCACATTGTTCGCTTATGGGGTCAGTGGTCTGGTCGTCGGCGCGGTGTTCGTCGAGAAGATCTTCGGCTGGCATGGCGTGGGCGAGTGGTGGGTGCAGGGCATCTCGACGCAGGACACCAACGTCGTCGCGGCGATCACGATGCTTTCCGGAGCGGCGGTTCTGCTTGCCGGACTGTTGTCCGACATCTTCTATGCCGTGCTGGATCCCCGGGTGCGGGTGTCATGACGCAAGAAGTTACCGCGGAAACCACGCCAGTCCGGTCCGGCATCCATCCGGCCACCTTTACGTCGCGGCGAAACCTGGTGGCACGCCGGTTCATCCGTAACAAGCCTGCAGTGGTGGCGTTGATTCTGCTGGCGTTGCTGTTCGTCGGCTGCTACGCGCTGCCGCAGCTACTCCCCTACGGCTACACCAGTCTCGACTCTGGCGCGCTGCTGCAGCCGCCATCGTTGCGGCACTGGTTTGGCACCAACGCGCTCGGTCAAGACCTGCTGGCGCGGACCCTGCGCGGCATGCAGAAGTCGATGCTGATCGGTTTTTGTGTGGCAGTGATTTCCACCAGTATCGCCGCCACCGTCGGATCGGTGGCCGGTTACTTCGGCGGCTGGCGCGACCGGACGCTGATGTGGCTGGTGGACCTACTGCTGGTGGTACCAAGCTTCCTCCTGATCGCCATCGTCACTCCGCGCATCAAACAGTCCAGAAGCATTCTGTGGCTCATCGTGCTGCTCGCAGTATTCGGCTGGATGGTCAGCTCGCGGATGGTGCGCGGCATGACGATGAGCCTGCGAGAACGCGAATTCATCCGGGCGGCAAAGTACATGGGCGTATCCAGCCGCCGCATTATTGTCCATCACGTCGTGCCGAACGTCGCCTCCATCCTCATCATCGACGCGACGCTGAACGTTGCCTACGCGATCCTCGCCGAAACCGGTTTGAGCTTCTTGGGATTCGGTGTCCAACCGCCCGACGTGTCGCTGGGCTCGCTGGTCGCGGAGGGCACTTCGTCGACCACCACGTTCCCGTGGGTCTTCCTGTTTCCGGCGGGCGCGCTGGTGCTGATCGTCTTGTGCGCCAACCTGGCTGGGGACGGACTGCGGGACGCGCTGGATCCGCGCAGCGTTTCGGCACGCCGCAGAAAGCATCGCACGAAATGACGGCCCTGCTTGAGGTGACGGATTTACGCGTCACCTTCGAAACCGAAGACGTACACGTGGCCGCGGTGCGGGACACGAGTTACCACATCAATCCCCGCGAAGTGGTCGCCATCGTCGGCGAATCCGGTTGCGGCAAAACCACCGCCGCAATGGCGGTTATCGGGTTGCTGCCCGAATACGCTGACGTGTCCGGATCAGTGCGGCTGCACGGCGAGGAGTTACTCGGGCTCTCCGACAGCGAGATGTCACGGATCCGCGGCAAAGTGATCGGCACCGTGTTTCAAGATCCGATGTCGGCACTGACGCCGGTGTACACCGTCGGCGACCAAATAGCCGAAGCCATCGAGGTCCACAACCGCGACATCAGCCGAGCCGATGCCCGCAAGCGCGCCGTCGAACTGCTCGAGTTAGTTGGCATTGCACAGCCGCAGCGCCGGGCGAGAGCCTTCCCGCACGAGCTGTCGGGCGGCGAGCGCCAGCGAGTGGTGATCGCGATTGCGATCGCTAACGATCCGGACCTGCTGATCTGCGACGAGCCGACCACCGCGCTGGACGTCACCGTGCAGGCGCAGATTCTCGATGTACTTCGAACCGCGCGCGATGTCACCGGCGCCGGTGTGCTGATCATCACCCACGACCTCGGAGTGGTATCGGAATTCGCCGACCGGGCACTGGTCATGTACGCCGGACGCCCGGTTGAAATCGCCACCGTGGAGGAGCTTTACCGCGACCGCCAGATGCCCTACACGGTCGGATTACTGGGTTCCGTGCCACGGCTCGACGCCCCGCAGGGTACCCGGCTGATCCCGATCCCCGGAGCGCCGCCGACGATGACGTCGCTGTCCCCCGGGGTGTGCACGTTCGCCCCCCGCTGCCCGCTGGCCATCGACGAATGTCTTGCCGCAGAACCAGATCTCGTCACCATCCGCGACGGACACCGGGCAGCCTGCATCCGCACCGATGCCGTCGCAGGGCGCAGCGCAGCCGAAATCTTCGGCGTGTCAACTCAGCCGGCGCCGATGGACAGTGCTGGGCACCAACCGCTGGTGCTGCAGGTCACCGACCTCGCCAAGACCTATCGACTCACCAAGGGAGTGGTCTTTCGCAGGCAGGTGGGTGAAGTACGTGCGGTCGACGGGGTGAGCTTCACCTTGGAACAGGGCCGTACGTTGGGCATCGTCGGGGAATCCGGTTCGGGTAAATCGACGACGCTGACCCAGGTTCTCGAGCTCACCAAACCAGAGGCGGGGTCCATCGAAATTCTGGGCGCTGACGTCGCGGCCCTCGATCCGGCCGGCCGTCGCAAGCTGCGGACCGAACTGCAGGTGGTGTTTCAGGACCCGGTCGCGTCGCTGGACCCTCGCCTTCCGGCGTTCGACGTCATTGCGGAACCGTTGGTCGCCAATGGATTCGACAAGCGCCGGTGTGAGGACCGGGTCGCCGAGCTACTCGCCATCGTCGGGCTCGACCACGCCGACGCCAGCCGCTATCCCGCCGAGTTTTCCGGCGGGCAAAAGCAGCGAATCGGTATCGCGCGGGCGCTGGCGCTGCAACCGAAGATTCTTGCGCTCGACGAGCCGGTGTCGGCTCTCGACGTCTCAATTCAGGCGGGCATCATCAACCTGCTGCTGGATTTGCAGCAGCAGTTCGGGTTGTCCTATCTGTTTGTTTCCCATGATCTTTCGGTGGTCAGACACCTGGCGCACCGGGTGGCGGTGATGTACCGGGGAAAAATCGTGGAGCAGGGCGACGGTGATCAGGTGTTCACCAACCCGCAGCATGAGTACACGCGGCAACTGCTGGCCGCGGTGCCGCGCGCAGATTCCGATGTCACCAGCGGTTAGCATCGCGCGGGTGAGACACCCGCCGATCGCACGCAGGCTTGCCCCGCTGGCGCTGGTAGTCGGTCTGATCGTCGGTGGCTGCGCGGACGGATACCGGGACATCCAAGAGGGCCATGCCGCGCGGGTCGGCGCCACCAGCGACATCAACGCACGCGACCCGGCGACCCTGCGCGACGGCGGCAACCTGCGGCTTGCGCTGACGGAATTCCCGTCGAATTTCAACGAATTGAACATCGACGGGAACACCGCGGACGTCGGTTCGATCGTCAGCCCGACGCTGCCCGGGGCGTTTATCACACAGTCGGACGGGACGCTGAAACTCAACACCGACTACTTCACCAGTGTTGAGCTGGCCAGCGCCACCCCTCAGGTCGTCACCTACACGATCAATCCCAAAGCGGTGTGGAGCGACGGCTCCCCGATCACCTGGGAAGACCTCAAATCCGAGGTCGAAGCGTGCAGCGGCCGCGACAAGCGGTACTTGATCGCCAGCAGAGCGGGCTTTGAACGGGTGAAGTCGGTGAACAGAGGCGTGGACGACCGCCAGGCGGTCATCACCTTCGCCGAACCGTACGCCGAGTGGCGCGGGATGTTTGCCGGCGGCATGCAGCCGCGCAGCATGACGGCCAATCCAGACGTCTTCAACAAAGGCCAACTCAACGCCCCCGGTCCGTCCGCCGGGCCGTTCATCGTCTCCAGAATCGACAAGGCCGCGCAGCGCATTGTGCTGACCCGCAATCCCCGCTGGTGGGGTACCAAGCCGCGACTGGACTCCATCACGTTTCTGGTGCTGGACGCCGCCGCCGTCATCCCCGCCCTGCAAAACAACGCGATCGATGCTGCCGGGGTCGGCACGCTCGACGACATGGTTACCGCGCAGCGCACTCCCGGAATCGTCGTCCGGCGTGCGCCGGCGCCCACGTGGTACCACTTCACCTTCAACGGCGCAGCTGGATCCCTCCTGGCCGACCAGAAGCTGCGGCTGGCGATCTGCAGAGGCATCGACCGCCAAGCCATCGTCAACGTTGTCCAGCACGGATTGACCGACCACCCTGCGCCGCTGGACAACCATATTTACGTCGCAGGTCAGGTGGGCTACCAAAACAACAGCGCACCAGCCGCTTACAACCCCGACCAGGCGCGCAGGGACCTCGACGCGCTGGGCTGGAAGCTCAACGGGGCGGTACGGGAGAAGGACGGCAGACAACTGGCCATCCGTGACGTGTTCTACGACGCGCCATCGAACCGGCAGATCGCACTGGTGGCCCAGCACAACCTGGCGCAGATCGGTGTGAAGCTGGTGCTCGACGTCAAACCGGGCACCGGGTTCTTCAGCCAATACGTGAGCGTCGGCGACTTCGACATCGTCCAATTCGGTTGGGTGGGTAATGCTTTCCCGCTGTCTGCGCTGCCGCAGATATACACCTCGGACGGTGACAGCAATTTCGGCAAGATCGGCAACCCGCAGATCGACGCCAAGATCGACCAGACACTGTCCGAGTTGGACCAGGACAAGGCGCGCGCGCTCGCCAACCAGGTGGATACGATGATCTGGCAGGAAGGATTCAGCCTGCCGCTGTTCCAGTCGCCCGGTGACATTGCGGTGCGCAGCAATCTGGCCAACTACGGCGCGCCCGGACTGGCCGACGTGGTCTATACCGCGATCGGATTCACAAGGGACTGAACGTGATTCCTAGCCAGTTCGGCGAGCAGCTAGCCGTTGACGGGGCGCCCAACGCCCCAGGTCAGTAGGCGACACCGGCAGCCCGCCCTCCACCGCGGCTGCCAGACCGACCGCCGTCTCAAGCAGCCGCAGCGCTAGGCGCACCGGCAGCGCATCCAACATCGAGGCTTGGCCCGCTAACCTGTCAAGTTCGTCACGACACACTGCGGAGGCGATGGTCAGCGCGGCCCGCTCGCGAGTTTCGAGCGCGCTGTGGCCCATCGTCGGCAACGTCAGAAGCAACGAGTTCGGCACCAGCGACGCGATGCGCTCGGCTACCGCCGGCGGTGTGGTCAGGTCGCGACCGCCGGAGACCACGGCCGTCGGCCAGGAGAATTTTGGCAGCTCAGCCACCAGGTCGTACGGCTCGGCTTCGAATGTGGCTGTGGCCGGGATTAATTCGCGCATGGCCACCGCGGGGTCGAGCGGCAGCCCGTCTGGCTCGCCGGCGTAGTCGAGCTCGCGCAACGCAATACGGCTCACCAGGTCGATTTCGTAGCGGTAGGGCGCCTTGTGCGTGGTCATCGTGAGAACCCAGCCGAGTGCCCTCCATAACAGCGTTCGGCCACGCAACAGCAGATCGAGTTGCCGATTGAGCAGCGAAGCCCCGCCGTAGCCGTACACCGCCGCAGCGAGGTGGCCGGCTGTCGGCGTCATCACGCCGGCCTCGGCGAGGCGACGCACCTTGGGGGCTAAGGCGGCGGTCTCCGGGTGATCGCCGTACCACAGCACACCCCGGATAGCTTCGCGCACATCGGCGATGTCGTGCCGGGACAACACCGGCGAATCCAGCACCATGCCCCGCACCCGACTGGGATGGCGTACACCGACGCCGGCGGCAATGTAGGTGCCATAGGACGCGCCGTAGATGACGGCCGTGTCGACCTGGGCGTCATCGAGCACCGCGGCCACGTCGTCGACCACCTGGTTCACGGTGAGCGCCTCGGGCGGCAGGTCGGCTCCGGAGTCGTCGTGGCGGGACATCCCGACACCCCGGTGCTCGATCATGATGATATCTAGACCGGCCGCGGCGGCCCGACGGCGAAAACCCTTGTACACCAGCACCGACGCCAGTCCAGGTCCGCCGGGGATGATCACCAGCGGATGGGGTAACCTGGGTCCTGTGCGCACATAGTAGAGGTCGAACTGCTCTGCACTTCCCGGCCAGACCGGTCGCCGCACGGGTCGCACTCCCGGCAGTGACGCCAGCTTGTTGTGCACCCGCCGCCGTTTGGCATTCATCGTCATCGGCATCGACCCGCCATTGGGACATTCTGCCGAAATCCGTCGTGAGGCGCCGCTGGCGCACGCATGGCTGTCAGGCGCCCAACTCGATGCGGTGTGCGCCCTGAACGCCGTCATACCGAGTGGGAGTGCATGTCAACACGATCAGCTGTCCATGGGCGCCGACCGCGTCGAACACCTCCCCCATCTTGACCAGCCGGTCGGGATCGGTGAAGCCCAGCGCGTCGTCGATGAGCACCGGGACAGTGTCTTCCTTCGCGACCAACGCCGCGCCCGCCAACCGGACCAGGATGCCGAGTTGCTCTTTTGCTCCGCCTGAGAGCGATTCGTAGGGCACGGTGCGGCCATCGAGGGTTCGGCTGCGGATACTCAGGTCGCTGTCGACGTCAACCTCGAAAGTGGGCCCGAAGACAGGGCGACCGAGCCGCTGCAGTTCGGTGCGGAACGGCTCGACGTAGCGCAACCGCGTGTTGTCGCGGTGACGGACCATCACCGAGCGCAGCAGTTCCGCAGCACGCGCCCGGCGGCGCACCCGCGAGTATTCGGTCGCGGCATGCTCCCGGCGTGTTTCGGCGGCGTCGAGCTTTCCCTTTCGTCCTTCGGTGCCGAACACAGTTAACTCCACTGCGATGTCATGCAGCGCGCGCGCCGTTTCCTCACGGCGGGTTCGCAGCATGTCTGCCGCCTCGGTGGCGTCGGCAAGTTCGGCGGCAACTGCGTCAGGCGCTGCCGCGTCAAGCTGTCCGGAAAGGTCCGCGACCCGCTGGCGGGCTGCTTGGGCGGCCCGCAGATCGGAATCCGCTGCGGCGGCCAAGTCCTCGTCGGTGCGGGATGCCCGCTGCTGGGCCAGCTGGGCAGTCGCGGCATCCAGCTCCGTCCGGTGAGTGGTCAGCTTGTCGTGCAAAACCGCTGCGCGGGTGGATGTCTCGGCGACCTGGGCGGCTGCGGCGGCTGAAACCTGGCGGCAATCCTGGCAGCGGACGCCCGCCTGCAGGTGAGCCGCATCGGCCGTGTCGACCTCGGCGCGGGCGGCGGCGAGATCGACGGTGGGCTCACCAGACCCGTCGCGCTGACCGGCACGCAATTGAGCCCGCCGGGCACGCAGGTGCTCGACATCGTCGTCACCACAGAGTGCGGACAGCGTGGCGGTCAGCTGGTCGCGGTTGCTGTACAGTTCGCGGCGCCGCTTTTCGGCCTGGCGTGCCGCGGCCAGGTCAGCGACCTCACCAGCTGCCAGCGCAGCAGCGAATTCGCATTGGGCAGCAGCATATTCGGCTTCGATGTCGCGGGTAGTGGCGCCGGGACTGAATCGCGCTGTCAGCACACCGGAAACCACGACCTCGGTTGGGCCGGTCACCGTCGTCGACCACCTCTGGCCAGCGGATAACGGGATTAGCTGCGCGCCGGCCTCGAGTTCGATGTCCGCAGCTGCCGTGAATTCTACTGTGGCCGAGAGTAATTCGAGTTTGCTTTTCGCCCGGTCGACCGCTGCCGCCGCATTCTCGATGCGTTGCATGACGGCCTCGGTGAGGGCGATCCGGGATAGCTCCGCACAGATCTGTTCCCGATCGCGTTGGACGGCGTCGATCTTGGCGATCCGGGCGGCCAGGCGATTGGCCTCGTCACGTTCGGACAGCTTCTCCAACACATCTCGAGCGGTGTCGAGCCGTTGCTTGGCAGCTGCCAGCTCGGCGTTGGCTTGCTCGAGCGCGGCATCGGCGGCAGCGGCAGCCTCACGCGCTGCCGACTGCGCGTCAGCGGCTTGGCGGGCCTCGATTTCTAGGGCCGCGATGGTGGCGGCGCGGGTGTCGATGTCGGCGCGCAGCCGCAGCCGCTCGCCGTGCGCGGAGCTGGAGGCGGTGCTGGTCGCGGCGGCAGCGGTGGCGAGCAGCTCGGCTTCCCGGAGTTGCTCGGTGAGCTTCGTGATGCGCGCGGCGGCGGCTTGCGCGGCGCACTGGCGACCGTCTGCGTCGTGCTGGCGCCGGGACAACTCGGCGAGTTCATCGGTCAACGCGGCGTGCCGGCGCACCCGGTCGTCGACCTCGGCGACCGCCGCAGCGCAGCGGGCAACTTCCTCGTCGGCGTCGCGCAGACCCGCGATCGCCGCGGACCATTCCCCGGTAGGCCGTCCGGTCGGGGTGAAGTAGCGCGCGTACTCGGCCTCGATCCGCTCGATGAGCAGCGGCTCGGTGCCCGACAGCATGGCCGCGTCCCCCGCAGCAACGTCAAGGGCACGCGACAGCGCGTCACACCCGGAAAAATCTACCGCGGCGGTCGACGTCGCCTGCAGCACCCGCTGCGCCCGCCATAGCTCGGTGTCCATCGTCTCGGCCAGCATGGCGCACACGCGTTCGTGCGCCTCGTCGCCGGTCAGCTGTTCTCGATGGGGAGCCAACACCGTCAGCTGGGTCTCGCACTTCTTGTGGAACCGTTTGCGGTAGACGAATCGATAAGGGCCCGTGCTGATCTCGGCGGTGACCTCCGAGCCGACGTCGGCGTGGGTGGGCTTGACCAGCTTGACGTCTTTCTTCGTCGAGCGGTCTTTGGACTGCAGCAACAGGTCCAGCGCCTCGATCATCGACGACTTGCCGATTTCGTTGGGCCCACATAGCACAACCACTCCGCTGTCGGGCAGCTCGATCTCGCGGTGCGCGATGCCGCGGTAATTCGTCAGGACCAGCCGGTGCAGTTTCATGCCGCACCCCGGTCGCGATCGGCAAGCCGCAGAAGCAGCGCCAACGCCGCCTGGGCGTCATCGGCGGCATCGCCCTCTCCAGCGCGGGCAGTCGCGACCAACTCGTCGACGGCGTCGGCGGCGAACCCGCCGATACCGAGGTCGCTGAACTCGCCGTCGGCCGGGATCACGGCCAGGTCGCTGTGCCGCTCCCACAGGCCGAGCCAGGCGAACAGCCTCGAGTACTTGTCCAAACAGGCGTCCAGGGCGGCACGGTCGGTGACGGTCAGCGACCCGGTCAAGGCCAGCCGCACGACCGTGCGGTCCTTGTCGGTCATCTGGTCCAGGTTGAGGTCCAGGTCGGCGATGTCGCGGTTGTTGTCGACCTGGCGGCGCAGGGTGAGGAACCGCCAGCGACCGACGCGGCGAGCCTCGACGTTGACCGCCCGCTTGGGGTCGGCTTCGTCGATGTCGACGATCAGGACGTGCCCGGGGTCGGATTCGACGTCGTCGAAGTTGGTGACCTCTGGTGAGCCGGAGTACCACACCCGAGGGCTGCTGCCGACCGTGGTGCGGGAATGCTTGTCGCCCAGCGCAACATAGTGGACCAGACCGCGGGCCAGTGCATCCTCCAGCGCGGCTAGCCGGATGACGGCGGGTCTGCCGGGGTCGGGGTCGAGCACATCGACACCGCCGTGCGCGACGAGTATTCGGGTGACCCCGTCGTTCGGGACGCCGTCGAGCACTTCGCCAACCAGGTCGGTGGTGGGCGACTTCGAGCGCCACGGCGCGGCGACGATCTGGACCCCCGGCCGCACCTGGTGCACCCCGGCCCGGTCGAGCACCACGACGTTGTCCGGGCGTTCGGCAGTGAACAGTGCGCTGGTGTACAGCGACGACGCATCCAGCGGGTCGTGGTTGCCGGGCAGCAGATAGACCGGAATGCCGATGGCGCGCATGGCTTCCAGGGACTGACTGACTACCTGCGGAGACAGCTGGTTGTGTTCGAAGACGTCTCCGGCGACCACCACGA
This sequence comes from Mycobacterium sp., assembly GCF_035653355.1. GTDB lineage: Bacteria > Actinomycetota > Actinomycetes > Mycobacteriales > Mycobacteriaceae > Mycobacterium. The sequence continues at coordinate 13,749 of NZ_DASRBZ010000340.1, forward strand.
ATTCCGCGCCCACTTCGGCCGCCAGCTCACCCAGCCCGGCCACCGCGTCGCGGCGGGCCGCTGAATAGCGCGGCTGCGCTTCCCCCGCCAGGAAGTGACGGGTCATGCCCAGCTGCCAGTCGGCGGTGTGCACGAACCGCATGCCGATCCCGTCCTTCCTGCGTTGCCGTGACCCAGCCCGGCGACGATGCGGGCCGAGGAGCGGCCCGAGGAGCCGGGCATTTGGGCAGGAGCACCGCGAGTCTAGGACCGCGTACCGACAAGTTCGGGGACCTTGCTCGGCACGTCCGGGGTTCGGGCCTTACCGTTGGTCAGGTGAGCGGCCGGCATACGTTGGTGCTCCTGCGGCACGCGAAATCGGCGTACCCCGAGGGGGTGGCTGACCACGACCGGCCGCTGGCAGCCCGAGGAATTCGTGAGGCTCCGTTGGCCGGTGACTGGCTGCGCACCAATGTGTCCGACATCGACTTGGTGCTGTGTTCAACCGCGACACGCGCCCGTCAGACGTTGGAGCGCACCGGCGTGCAGGCACCGGTGCGCTACGTCGAGCGTTTGTATGGCGCCACCCCCGGAATGGTGATCGACGAAATCAACGGGGTCGACGAGGACGTCACCACCTTGCTCGTCGTGGGGCATGAGCCGACGATGTCTGAGGTGGCGACCGGCCTGGCCGGCGCCGAGGGCACGGACAACGCTGCGCGGGAACGTCTTTCGGCGAAATTCCCGACCTCGGCCCTTGCGGTGCTCGACGTCGCCGGCCGCTGGAAGGACCTCACGCTGGGTGGTGCCGCACTCGTCGACTTCCACGTGCCCCGCTGAGGCTCGCCGCGAAACAGCAGCCAAGGTCGTGATCGGAGCGGGATCAGCAGCCGTGGCTTCTGGCTGGCGGGGCGGCGACCGTCAGGAGTTCGTCGACAGCGTCAGCTCCATGAGCTTGATCGCTTGCGCGCACGCGTCGATACCGGGTGCCTGCGGGTTGACCCACCAGCCGACCACGCCGGCGGCGTCGCTGGCCACACCGCAGGAGCCGTTGGGGTCGTTCGGCCGCATCACGATCGACTGCACCCCGGCAATCGAGCGGCTCTCGATCTGGTACTTCAGCCCCTCGGCGACCTTGCGTTCGTTGCTCAGGCTGCCTTGTTCAAACCAGAACCGGGTGATGTCGATGAGACCGGCCGGGTTGGCTGCCTGCCAGCGGCAGATGGCGCCGACGAACGTGCTCTGGATGTCGAGCGGGTCGGCGCCCACCGTCTTGGCGAGGATGTCGGTGGTCAGCACCTCGCATTCCTTGAGCAGGTTCGGATACTGCTGTTCGGAGTTGTTGTTGCGCTGACCGCCGCCTTCACCCGCGCGGACCGGTTTGCCGGCCACCGACCGGGCACACCCGGTCACTACGGCCATCGCCGCGATGACGGCCATCGCCGCCGCGAGCACCCGTTGACGCATTGGACGACTCATTTCGAGTTCGCAATCGATTGACGAGCGAGTTCTTTGGCCACGTCGCATGGGTCCGGGAACGGTTTCTGGTTGAAGCTCACCGACCATTCGATGAAGTCGTCTTTGAACTGGATGCCCACCTCGCACAGCGAGTCACCCAACGTGGGCTCGGACCCGATGGCGATGAAGCCGCCGTGGCCGTTGATGTTGATGTCCTCGACGCTGGACCTCGACAGCTCCTCGGTCTTGCGCTCCCGCCCAATCGGGCTGCCGCGATACCAGGAGAAAGAGAAGTGCGGGCCCAGGATGCCGCCGCCTGCCAGCCACTGGCAGCCGACCGAGTTCTGGGCGGTGTTGACCAGTCCGGGAACCTTGGTCAGCTCTGACACGGTCTGGTCGCTGATACCGCCGCATTGCGGGAAGAACGGCCCGTGATGTCCCTCCGCGGAGGACGGCGAGGACGACTCGGTGGGCTGGGGCTGCTGGGAGCCGGAATGCGAGCACGCGGCCATCGTCGGGATCAAGGTTGCCGCCACCAGGGCGAGCGCCACCACGTTGCGCTGCACTGCTACGCGTACCTTCTGCTGGTCACACGATGCACTGTAGCGGCAGCACCTTAGGGCAACCACGGCACACGCGCTGAACAGGTCTTTAGCACGCCTGAGCGGCGCGATTTCGGCACCGGCATCATCCGGCGTGGCCAGGACTCGACGGCTTGCGGTGTGCGACAGTTACCAGATGCTCCTGGCATTGCTGCGCCAGTACGTCCGGCCATACCGCTGGCTGGTCGCAGCGGTGATGATGTTGCAATCGGTCAGCACTTTGGCTTCGCTGTACCTGCCGACGGTCAACGCCACGATCATCGACGACGGGGTAGCCAAGGGTGACACCGCCACCATCGTGAGGCTTGGCGGGGTGATGTTGGGTGTCACCACCGTTCAGGTGCTGTGCGCGGTCGGCGCGGTCTACTTCGGCTCCCGCACCGGGATGGGTTTGGGCCGGGATCTGCGCTCGGCGATGTTTGGTCACGTCATCACGTTCTCCGAGCACGAGACGGCCCGGTTCGGCGCGCCGACGCTGCTGACCCGCACCACCAACGACGTCCGGCAAATCCAATTCCTGGTGCAGATGGCCTCCACCATGCTGGTCACCGCACCGATCATGTGCGTCGGCGGAATCATCATGGCGATCCACCAGGACGCGGGACTGTCCTGGTTGCTGGTGGTCAGCGTCCCGGTGCTGGCCGTGACCAATTACTGGATCGTGTCGCGCATGCTGCCGATCTTCCGCAGCGTTCAACGGCTGATCGATGGCATCAATCGGGTGATGCGCGACCAGCTATCGGGTGTGCGGGTAGTCCGGGCCTTCGCACGTGAACAGTTCGAGCGTGACAGGTTCGCTCAAGCCAACCGCGAGTTATCCAATACCGCTCTGGCGGCGGGTAATTGGCAAGCGCTGATGCTGCCGGTGACGACCCTGACCATCAATGTGTCCAGCGTCGCGGTGATTTGGTTCGGCGGGTTGCGCATTGACGCCGGCCGGATGCAAGTTGGCTCGCTGATTGCCTTCTTGGTCTATTTCACCCAGATTCTGATGGCTGTCCTGATGGCGACGATGGCGGTGATGATGCTTCCTCGGGCTTCCGTGTGCGCCGAACGGATCACCGAAGTGTTGAGCACCCGCCCGGCGGTGACCGATCCTGACCGCCCGGTGCGCCCGCGGCACGGCACGCGTGGCGTGCAGCTGGACGGCGTGTCATTTCGCTATCCCGGGGCTGATCGTGCTGTGCTCCAGGGCGTTTCGCTGACTGCGATCCCCGCCACTACCACCGCGCTCGTCGGTGGAACGGGTTCGGGAAAATCGACACTGGTGTCGCTGATCTGCCGGCTCTATGACGTGACCGAGGGAGCTGTGCTGGTCGACGGAGTCGACGTTCGTCACTATGAGACCGAACAGTTGTGGTCGGCGATCGGGCTGGTGCCCCAACGCGGCTATCTGTTCTCGGGCACGGTCGCAGACAACCTGCGATACGGCGCGCCGCCGGGAAAAACAGTCACCGAAGCCGAGATGTGGGAGGCGCTGCGAGTGGCCGCCGCCGACGAGTTCGTGCAGGCGCACACTGACGGCCTGGCCATGCGTGTTGCCCAGGGCGGCACCAACTTTTCCGGGGGCCAGCGACAGCGGCTGGCGATTGCGCGAGCAGTTATCCGACGTCCGGCGATCTACCTGTTCGACGACGCGTTTTCCGCCCTGGACGTACACACCGAAGCCAAAGTGCGTGCGTCGCTCCGTGCGGTCGCCGCCGACGCGACAGTCATTATTGTCACACAGCGGATTTCGGCTGCCGCCCAGGCCGACCAGGTGATCGTTATCGACGATGGGCGGGTCGTCGGTGCCGGCACACACGAATCGCTGCTGGAAAGCTGCCCAACCTATTTCGAGTTCGCCGATTCACAGTCGTTGGGCGCACGCGTCGGAGGCCAGCGGTGACCACGCCGCCGATGCGCGGCGTAGTGCAAGCGCCCACGCAACGGTCCCGCGACTTCAGGCGCTCGTCGACCCGGCTGATAAAACGGCTGGCACCGCAACGCTGGCTGGCTGCCGCGGTGATCGCGCTGGGTATCGGCGGCACGGCAATCGGAGTCGTCGTGCCTCGGATCCTCGGCCATGCCACCGACCTGTTGTTCAACGGGGTGATTGGGCGAAAGCTGCCCGCCGGGATGACCAAGGAACAGGCCGTCGCCGCCGCCCGGGCGCGCGACGAGGGCACCTTCGCCGATCTGCTGTCGGGAATGAACGTGGTACCGGGCCACGGCGTGGACTTCGGTGCGGTTGCCCGCACGCTCGGGTTAGCCCTGGCTCTCTATCTTGTTGCTGCGCTGATGAATTGGTCGCAGGCAAGGCTGCTCAACGTCACCGTGCAGCGGACGATGATGGCGCTGCGCTCCGACGTGGAGGACAAGGTGCACCGACTGCCGTTGGCCTACTTCGACGGTCGGCAACGCGGTGAACTGCTGAGCCGCGTCACCAACGACATCGATAACGTCCAAACCTCGATATCGATGACAATCACCCAGCTGTTGACCGCAATCCTGACGGTTACCACAGTGCTGGTGATGATGCTGGGCATCTCGCCGCTGCTGACGGCGATCACGTTGATGACGGTGCCGCTGTCGCTGTTGGTGACGCGGGCGGTCGCGCGCCGCTCGCAGCGACTGTTCGTCGCTCAGTGGGCCCGCACTGGGCGGCTCAACGCCCACATCGAGGAAACCTACAGCGGCTTCACGGTGGTCAAGACATTCGGCCATCGTGAGCAGGCTCAAGCCCGTTTTCGCGAACTCAACGACGATGTGTACAAGGCGAGTTTCGGTGCTCAGTTTGTCTCCGGATTGCTGTCGCCGGCCACGATGTTCATCGGCAACCTCAGTTATGTCGCGGTGGCGGTGGTCGGTGGCCTGCAGATTGCGAGCGGCCAGATCACAGTGGGCAACATCCAGGCGTTCATTCAGTATGTTCGCCAATTCAATTGGCCGCTCTCCCAATTGGCGGCGATGTACAACGTGATGCAGTCCGGGATCGCCAGCGTCGAGCGGGTCTTCGAGCTGCTCGACGAACCCGAGGAGTCCCCTGACCACCAATTGGAGCCGCTGCCCGTCAACGGCCAGCGGCCGGTCGGACGGGTCGAGTTCGAGCACGTGATCTTCGCTTACCGGCCAGGAAGCCCGGTGATCGACGACCTGTCGCTGGTGGTGGAACCCGGGAGTGCGGTGGCGATTGTTGGACCGACGGGCGCGGGCAAAACCACTTTGGTGAATCTGTTGATGCGGTTCTACGAGCTCGACTCCGGCCGAATCTTCGTCGACGGCGTCGACATTGCCACGGTCAGCCGCAATTCGCTTCGATCGCGCATCGGCATGGTGCTCCAGGACACCTGGCTGTTCGACGGGACGATCGCGGAGAACATCGCCTACGGGCGGCCCGCGGCGAGTTACGAAGAGATTGTCGAGGCGGCACGGGCAGCCCACGTCGACAACTTTGTCCACACGCTGCCGCACGGATACCAAACGCGGATCGGCAACGACGGCGGCAACATCAGTGGCGGCGAAAAGCAGCTGATCGCCATCGCCCGTGCTTTTTTGGCCCGTCCTCAACTATTGATCCTCGACGAGGCAACCAGTTCAGTCGACACCCGCACCGAGTTGCTTGTTCAGCACGCGATGCGCGAACTGCGCCGAGGTCGGACGAGTTTCATTGTCGCCCATCGCCTTTCAACAATCCGGGATGCCGACCAGATCCTGGTGATGGAAGCCGGCAGGATCGTCGAGCACGGTAACCACGCCGAGCTGCTGGCCAGGCGTGGGGCCTACTACGCCATGACCCGGGTTTAGAGCTCTGGGCCCTGCGCTCTCAGGTCGTCCACTTTTGCCATCGCTTCGCGAAGTTTGGCCAGCCACTCCTCGGTGTGCTGGCCGACCAGTTTGACCGCCCACGCCAACGCGTCGGAGCGAGACCGGGCCACGCCGGCGTCGACCAGCGTGTCGAGCACCTGACGTTCGGGCTGCTTCAGCCGCGTCATGACGGGAACGGCGATGTGAGTGAACAGGATTCGATCACCGCCGACCTCGACGCCCCACGAGACCTTGCGCCCGTACCGAGCCTGTGCCTCGTCGGCGATGTCCATCCGCTCCGGCCGGGTTTCCTCGCGGAACCGCGAGACACGCCCGGACGTGCGCGCTTCGCTTTCTTCTTGTCCTGAGCTGTCCGGTTCGGGCAGCTTGCCGATCACGGTGATCTCTTCACGGTCGACGATGACCGTCGGGTCGCCGTCGAACCAGTCGTCGGGTAGGCGTCCCGCGAACCATTCGGCCGCGTCGCTCGCGTCCGGTTGCTCGGCCTGTTGCCAGCCGCCCGGCCGCCCGTACCGCCGCCCATGCATGTGATGTCGTTTCATGATTACATGATTACATCATTACACCGTAGAAGCGACGGCGTTCTCCGGAAGCGAACACGGCGCTGCTCTCAGCGCTTGCGCAGAACCGCGACTCCACCCGCCACGGAAAGCGCGAGCAGGAGGAGAAGCGCCCAGCCGACGCCGGCGAATACCCATACCGCGGCAAGCGCCGCAATCGCCGGGGACACGGCAAACAGCACCATCACCGGATGCTGCCTGATGACCTCCAGCGCGCTGCGGGCTCGTATCGGATCGATCTCTCTGCCCGGCATGCCGCAAGCATGCCAGAACCCGGCTTCATGCGTGAAAACCATTGATACATCGGCGTCGACGGCGTAGCTTTGGTAGCGAAGCAGACCCGGAAGTGACTGATCCAAAGAGCCGGCGTAAGGGGTGAGAGAGCCGGCCGCGCAGGTTAAATGAGACGCAACCCCAATGTCCTCCGGGTCTGCCCTTCTTTATGCGGACCTAGCCGCCAGCCTCGTCGCTACTCTCGCCGCGGCGGGCGCGAAACAGCTTTACTGCACCCTCGACGCCCTTGAGGTGGCGGCCGCCGGTGAACGACCAGCTGAACCCTGCGCCGTCCCCCACCGCCTCCCGCACCGACTCGGCCGCCAGCACCGTGCCGGGCCGCGCCACGCCGGTCACCCGACTGGCCACGTTGACTGGGCTGCCAAACCAGTCGCCGGCCCGGCTTACCGCGGGCCCTGCGGCAATGCCTGCCCGCAGCCGCGGAAATTCGTTGTCGGTGTCGGTGACTTCGACCAGTTTGAGCACCGCGTCGAGCAGCGGTACGGGATCGGGGCTGACGAACATCACCGCGTCGCCGATCGTCTTGATGAACCGCACCGGTGGGACGGCGACGTCCCGGGCAAGGCCGGTCAAGCGATCGGCCAGCTGCACCAGTTCCTCGGGTGGCACCGCCTCACCCAGGCGGGTGAACCCGACGAGATCCGCGAAAGCCACGACGACTTCGCGTGCGCCCGGTAGCGGCGCCCCCGCGGCTCGTTCGCTGGCGCTGACGGCCTCGGTCTCCATCTGGTGGCGCAGATGCATGAAGAGCATGTCGGTGATCCACGGGCCCAAAATGGGTGCGATCCTGCTCACCAGCGCATAGGAGCGCTTCGCGGTCTCCAGCTCGCTGAGCCCCGGTTCGAGGATGGCGGCCAGCGCGGTGTAGCGCATCACCTCGGCGGCGCGCGAAAGGCCGTCGGCGAGAACCCGTACCACCTGGACCAAGTGCTCGGGATCGAGGCCGACCTCGAGGAACCGTTGCGCATGGGCAGCGGCGATGCCGTCGGCCCGCATGTGCACGGCGGCGTCGGGATCGTCGATCCGGGCCAATCCGATAGCCCGCTGCACCCGTTGCAGCAGCTCCAGGTCGACGCCGGTTGATTCGCTGATCTCGCGCGCCGAAACATATGTGCCGTCGTCTCCTATCAGGCGACGCGAGGCCAGCAGCATCGGCATGACCGCGCCACGAATTTCGTCGACGGTGATGCCTTGTTCGAGTAGCCATTCGATCAGCTCGGCGCGCTCGGTGCGCGTGTTGCCTTCCAGGCCATCGAGCAGATCGTCCGGCATGTCCACCTGGTCAACGTATAACGCCCGCAGCGCATGATGTGAGGTGATGACCACGCCGCTGCTCGAGGGATTGCCGCTGGTTGCCGCTCATGGCGCCCGGGTGCTGATCCTCGGCTCGTTCCCCAGCGCCCACTCGCTGGCCATGCGCCAGTACTACGCCAATCCGCGAAATGCGTTCTGGCGAATTACCGCTGAGCTGTTCGGCTTCGTTCCGGACGCCCCCTACGAAAACCGATTGGCCGCTTTGCAATCGCGCGGGGTGGCGCTGTGGGATGTGCTGCGCAGATGCCGCCGCTCCGGGAGTTCGGACGCCAAGATCGAGCCGAACAGCATGGTGGTCAACGACTTTGCCCAGCTGTTCGCGAACTACCCCACGATTAGCCGGGTGTACTTCAACGGCGAGAAGGCGACCACCGTGTTTGGCAGGCTGGTCCGGATCGACGCGTCGGTCAGCTATCACCGGCTGCCGTCGACCAGCCCGGCCAATGCGATCTCGCTTGACAGGAAACTGGCGGCATGGCAAGTGATTTCGCTGTCATGACACCGGCGGGCGCCGGTGCGCCCAGGGCCTGGCACTCTCGATCTGGGCGCTGAGCGCGAGCAATGTCGCCTCGTCGTCGGGCCGGCCAACCAGCTGAACACCGAAGGGCAGCCCGTCGCGGTCCAACGCCCACGGCACCGCAGCCACGGGCTGGCCGGTCAGGTTCCAGATTTCGAAAAACGGAACGTGGCGCGCTACTAGCAGCAGACTCGACACCGCACCGCGGCGTTGGTAGGCGCCGACGCGGGGTGGTCCGGTGGCGTTAGCCGGTGTCACCAGCACGTCGGCGTCGTCGAAGATGGATTGGATACGGGCGATCACCGGTGGGTCGCCGGCGCGCACGGCCGCCATCACCCGGTCGGAGATCAGCCGCCCGATGCGCGCCATGTTGCGGGTGCGAGCCTCCAGCCGCTCGGGATGAGGCAAGGTGTGGGCATCGTCGTAGATGCCACGGAAGTACCTCGGCAGGTAATGACCGGAGATCGCCGTCGCCGGGTAGTCGGGGTCACGGGCGATGACGTGGTGGCCGAGCTCACGGAGCAGCTCACCTGCCTGGCGAACTGCCTCCTTCTGCTCCTTGCCGCACTTGACCATCAACGGGGGTGGAACCTTGGTGGTCAAGGCGATTCGCAGCCGGCCCGGGTTTCGCGCGGCCGCGGCGACGAACCCGCCGTCGGGGCCGGGCTGTGTCGTCGTCGCATCGAGAAACACCGCCGCATCGGTCACTGAACGCGCGATTGGGCCGTTGACGCTCAGGCCGCACCACGCGTCGTCGTGTGGCGCCAGCGAGACCCGGCCGCGCTGGGTTTTGAGACCGAACAGACCGCACCACGTCGACGGGATGCGGATCGAGCCGCCGCCGTCGGAGCCCAGCGCCAGCGAGGCGAGTCCGGCGGCCACCGCAGCGCCGCTGCCGCCGCTGCTGCCGCCAGGCGTGCGGGAGAGGTCCCACGGATTGCGGGTGGCGCCGAAGCTCACCGACTCGGTGAAGGGCATCATCAGCAACTCGGGCACCGCGGTTTTGCCGATGATCACCGCGCCCGCGGCGCGCAGCGCGCGGACCACTTCGGCGTCTTGCGTTGCCGCTGGACCGTGGGCGCTGGTGCCGTAAGTGGTTGTCTGCCCGGCGATGTCGACGTCGTCTTTGATCGCGATCGGGACCCCTAGCAGCGGCAGTCGTTCACCGGCATCCAAGCGGCGTTGTGCGTCGGCGGCCTCCTGGCGTGCGGTGTCGGCCAACACGACGCGGTAACACCGCAGCTGCGGGTCCAGCCGAGCGATGCGGTCCAGGTAGATCTCGAGCAGCTCAGCGGCGGTGACGGTGCCAGCGGCCAGCATCCGCGCCTGTTCGGCGGCGCCGGCGTAGGCCAGGTCCCGAGGGTCCACCGCGGCAGCGTATCGTGCCGTCCGGGCAGACTACTGGCATGACCGACACGGTGTTCGATGCATTGAGCGAAGAGCAGCTTCGCCGACGGAAGACCATCAAATGGACCTACTTCGAGCCCGACGTGTTGCCGCTGTGGATCGCCGAGATGGATTTCCCCACCGCACCGGCCGTGCTCGACGCCGCGCGCGCGTGCGTCGATAACCAGGAATTCGGCTATCCACCGGTCGAAGATGACCTCGCGACGGCGACCGCCGACTGGTGCCAGCGCCGCTACGGCTGGCGCGTCCAGCCCGGCTGGGTCCGCGTCGTTCCCGACGTGCTCAAGGGCATGGAGGTCGTCATCAACTTCCTGACCCGCCCGGAGAGCCCCGTCGTCTTGCCCGTGCCGGCCTACATGCCGTTCTTTGACGTGCTGCGGGTCACCGGTCGGCAACGCGTGGAAATCCCGATGCTGCAAGATGTTTCGGGCCGATACGTCATGGACTTGGAAGCGCTCGACGCGGCCTTTGCCGGCGGTGCCGGATCGCTGATTCTGTGCAACCCGAACAACCCGCTCGGCACGGCGTTCACCGCGGACGAGATGCGCGCCATCGTCGACGTCGCAGAAAGACACGGCGGACGGGTGATCGCCGACGAAATCCATGCGCCTCTGATCTACGCCCGGCCCCACGTCGCAGCCGCCTCCGTTTCCGACACGGCCGCCGAAACGGTGATCACGCTGATGTCGGCGTCCAAAGGCTGGAACCTGCCCGGCTTGATGTGTGCCCAAGTGATCCTGTCCAACCGCCGCGACATCGACGAGTGGGACCGGATCAACATGCTGCACAAAATGGGCGCGTCCACGGTCGGTATCCGCGCCAACATCGCGGCCTACCAGCACGGCGCCGCGTGGCTGGACGAGCTGCTCCCCTACCTGAAGGCCAACCGCGACCACGTCGCCCGGACCCTGCCCGAGGTGGTCCCTGGACTGAAGATCAACCGGCCGGAGGCCACCTACATGTCGTGGGTCGATTTCCGCGCGCTGAACCTGCCGGCCGAACCGGCGGATTACTTGGTGTCCAAAGCCAAGGTCGCGTTGAGCCCGGGCATCCCGTTCGGCGCCACGGTAAGCGCAGGGTTTGCGCGGCTGAACTTCGGCACCACCCGCGCGATCCTCGACCGCGCGATCGAGGCGATAGCTGCCGCGGTGCCGACCTGATGGCCAACCCAGTACCGTAGCCGCATGTCCTGCGTGTTCTGTGAGGTCGTCGCCGGGGAGGCTCCGGGGATCAAGATCTACGAAGACGACGACTATCTCGCCATCCTCGACATCCGTCCGTTCACTCGCGGCCACACCCTGGTGGTGCCCAAGCGGCACACCACCGACCTGACCGATACGCCGCCGGAAACCTTGGCGGGACTGGTCACCATCGGCCAGCGGATAGCGCGCGCCGCGCGGGCGACCGAACTGGCCGACGCCACCCATCTCGCGGTCAACGATGGTCCGGCCGCCTTCCAGACGGTGGCACATCTTCATCTGCACGTGGTGCCGCGGCGCGAGGGCGACAAGCTGTCGTTCGCCAAAGGCGTACTGCTCCGCCGCGACCCCGACCGGGAAGCCACCGCACAGATCCTGCGCGAGGCGCTGGCGCGGATCGACGCCGGCCAGTAAGACTGGGCCATGACCAATCTTTCGCCGATCGAGCAGGTCGGCGCACAGCTGCTGCGGATCCACGACTTCATCTACCAAAAGAGCAACGGCCGGATCGGCCACCGGATACCAGGGGCGCCGCCGAGCCTGCTGCTGCACACAACCGGCGCCAAGACCGGGCAGCCACGCACCACCTCGTTGACGTATGCGCGTGACGGCGACTCTTATCTGATCGTCGCCTCCAACGGCGGAGCACCGCGCTACCCGGGCTGGTACCACAACCTGCGTAAGCGTCCCGAGTGCGAAATCAATGTAGGCCCAAAGCGATTCGCTGTTACCGCGAAGCAGGTCAATCCCGACGACGCCGACTATTTGCGACTGTGGCAGATCGTCAACAAGAACAACGCCAACCGCTACACCGCTTACCAGCGCAAGACATCGCGGCCGATCCCGGTGTTCGTGTTGACGCCGCGCGACAAGGCTGCCTAGAACAGCTCTTTCGCCAGCAATTCCAGGGTCTTTTCCCGGCCCGGCGCGGTCGCCGGGTCGGTGCCGCGGTGCGCCGAGGCGACCGGGTTGACCATCACCTCGTCGACGCCGAACCGGTCGGTGAGCGCACGCAGCTGGTCGGCTGCCTCGGCGGGGGCGCCTACGACGGCACGTTTAAGCCCGCTGCCGACGATGCGCTGCTGTTCGGGTGTGAGCTCGGCAGTTTGGGCGTCTTCGACCAGCTGCAGCGGTCCGAGCGGCTGCCCCGTACGCATGCGGGCCAGCATGTGCAGGTTGGGCAGCATCAAAGCTATTGCGTCCTCGCGGGTTTCGGCCACCGCGGCGTTCACCGTCAGAAATGTCGTCGGTTCGGCGGCTAGCTTGCTGGGCTTGAATTTCGAGCGGTAGACCGCGAGCGCTTCTTCGGTTCCCTTGCCGGAGAAGTGGTGGGCGAAGACGTAGGGCAGCCCCTTGGCCGCGGCCAGGTGCGCCGAATACATCGACGACCCGAGCAGCCACAGCCGCGGTTCGCTGACCGCGGCCGGGGTGGCCTTGAGGATGTAGTCGTGATTGCGGATCGGCACCCGCACGCCGCGCGCGCTCATCAACGCAACGACGTCGTCGAGGTAATCGGGGAAGTTCTCGATGTCGCGATCGTCGCGGCCGGCCGGACCCCGCAGCGCCAGCGACGTCACCGGATCGGAGCCGGGCGCGCGACCGATACCGAGATCGATGCGGCCCGGCGCGGCGGCTTCCAGCAGCGCGAACTGTTCGGCCACCGCGAGCGGCGCGTGGTTGGGCAGCATCACCCCGCCCGAGCCCAGCCGCAGCTGCGTGGTCTGCGCGGCCAGATATGCGATCAACACCGGCGGGCTGGTCGCGGCGATGGAGGGCATGTTGTGGTGTTCGGCGACCCAGTAGCGGGTGTAGCCCAGCCGGTCCGCGGTCTGAGCCAGCCGCACCGTAGCGGCCAGCGCATCCGACGTCGACTGGTCGGTGCGCACGGGGACAAGATCGAGAACGGACAGTCGCACGACCTTGTCAACGCCGCCGGTCATTGGGATAGTCCTGCGATCGTCGCCGCCCGGCCGAAGACGTCGTCGAGCATCGCCGGCGTCAACTTGCCGGTGAACGTGTTCTGCTGGCTGGGGTGGTAACAACCCAGCAGCACCACCTCGCACCCGCCCGCGCGCAGTGTGGCCTGTGCGCCGTGGCCGAATTGCGGCGACGGTCGGCTGACCTCCCCGCCAGCGGTGCGCACCATCCGCAGCGCCGCGCGCCATCCAAAACCGCCCAGCGCCACGATCACCCGCACGTCGCCTTCGGCGAGCCGCCATTCGGCATCCAGCCACGGGGCGCAATTTGCCCGCTCGACGGGCGTCGGCGCGTTGTCCGGCGGTGCGCACCGCACCGCGGCCACCACCCGGGTGGCATTGAGCTCCAGGCCGTCGGCGGCGTCGACGCTGATCGGCGAGTTGGCCAGACCGGCCCGGTGCAACGCGGCGAACAACACGTCGCCCGAGCGGTCGCCGGTGAACACCCGCCCGGTGCGGTTGCCGCCGTGCGCCGCCGGCGCCAACCCGACCACCAACACCCGCGGGCGTTCTGCACCCCAGCCCGGAATCGGCCTGCCCCAATAGGGTTCGGCGGCGAACGACCGTCGCTTGGTGATAGCGACGTGCTCGCGCCATTCCACCAAGCGTGGGCACGCCCGGCACACCGACACCACTGCGTCAAGCTCCGCCACTGTGTGGACGGCCTCGGCTATAGACACCACCTGCGCCGGTGTCGATGCCACCGCGGTCTGGGATGTCGCCGGATCGCCGGGCCATCCAGTTCCGGGAGGTACCGGAGAGTCGAACAGTGCGGCGGTACGGGGATGGGCGAGGCTCACCGGTCTACTGTGCACGGCTGGGCACATCCGGCAAAAATCGCTCGCCGCCGTTGTGGGTGCGCTGCTAGATTCCCCACTCTCATGCCCACCTCGTCGCGCCGACCGGCCTACCTCATCTTGTTCGCGGCACTGGCCGCCGCGGCGGGCAACGGCATCTCGCTGGTGGCTTTTCCCTGGCTGGTGTTGCAGCGTAACGGCAGCGCGGTCGACGCGTCGATCGTGGCCGGGGCAGCGTCGCTGCCACTGCTGTTTTCCACGCTGATCGCCGGCACTGCGGTGGATTACCTTGGCCGACAGCGCATTTCGATCCTCTCCGACGTGCTGTCGGGCAGCACGGTGGCTGCGGTGCCGGTACTGGCGATCACCGTGGGCCAGCGGAACATCACTGTCGGGATCCTCGCGGTGCTGGCCGCACTGGGTGCACTGTTCGATCCCGCAGGCATCACCGCGCGCGAATCGATGCTGCCCGAAGCAGCCGCGCAGGCCGGGTGGACGCTGGACCGCACCAACGGCCTTTACGAGGCGATCTTCAACGTTGCCTACATCGTCGGCCCCGGGCTCGGTGGCGCGCTGATCGCAACCATTGGCGGGGTCAACACGATGTGGGTGGCGGCCGGGGCGTTCGGCGTATCGATTGCGGCGATCAGCGTGCTGCGGCTGGCCGGTGCCGGACCACCGCCGGTTGGTGAACGCCCCGGCAGTCCATGGTCGGGGATGGTCGATGGATTGCGGTTCGTGTGGAACGTCAAAGTGTTACGCACGCTGGCGCTGATCGACTTGGCGATGACCGGACTGTATTTGCCGATGGAAAGCGTACTGTTTCCGAAGTACTTCACCGACCGCAAGGAGCCCGCGCACCTGGGCTGGGTGCTGATGGCGCTGAGCATCGGTGGGTTGGCCGGCGCCTTGGCGTATCCGGTCGTGGTCCGGTGGCTAAGTCGACGCACCACGCTGCTGGCCGCGACGTTGACGCTCGGCGTGTGCACCGCGTTGATCGCGATGTTGCCCCCGCTGGCTGTGATCTTGGTGCTGTGCGCGCTGATCGGCCTGGTCTACGGGCCGATCGCGCCGATCTACAACTACGTGATGCAGACGCGGTCGCCGCCGCAGTTACGGGGCCGCGTCTTCGGTGTGATGACGTCGCTGGCGTATGCGGCCGGGCCGTTGGGTTTCATGCTGGCAGGACCGCTGACCGACGCCGCAGGGTTGCGGACGACGTTTTTGGTGCTGGCCATTCCGATGACCGTGATCGGGCTGGTGTCGCTGCCGCTGCCGTCGCTGCGTGAGCTCGATCGCTTGGCGGAGCTGGCCGTCGATCCGAAACCGTAGGATCGGTCCGTGGGCGCGGATGTGTTAGCCAGCCTGATCGCCGAGTTGCCGGACGGCATGGTCGTCACGGACCCGGCGGTCACCGAGGGCTACCGGCAAGACCGCGCGTTCGACCCGTCGGCGGGAAAGCCGATGGCGGTGGTGCGGCCACGGCGCACCGCAGAGGTGCAGACCGTCATGCGCTGGGCCACTGAGCACCGGGTGCCGGTGGTGCCGCGCGGCGCGGGCACCGGTCTTTCGGGTGGGGCCACCGCCGTGGATGACGGAATCGTGCTGTCGACGGAGAAGATGCGTGACATCGTCGTCGACCCGGTCACCCGCACCGCAGTATGCCAGCCCGGGCTGCTCAACGCTGAAGTGAAGAAGACCGTCGCCGAATACGGGCTGTGGTATCCGCCGGACCCGTCGTCGTACGAGATCTGCAGCATCGGCGGCAACATCGCCACCAACGCCGGCGGGCTGTGCTGCGTCAAATACGGAGTCACCACCGACTATGTGCTCGGTGTGCAGGTGGTTTTGGCGGACGGCACCGCGGTACGGCTCGGTGGGCCCCGGCTGAAGGACGTCGCCGGGCTGTCGCTGACCAAGCTGTTCGTCGGGAGCGAGGGCACGCTCGGCATCATCACCGAGGTGACGCTGCGCCTGGTGCCGCCGCAGCAACCGGCGTGCACGGTGGTTGCCAACTTCGCGTCCGTGGAGGCCGCCGCCGAGGCGGTGCTGGCGGTAAGTGCGCGGCTTCGCCCGGCGATGCTGGAGTTCATGGATTCGGTGGCCATCAACGCGGTGGAGGACAAGCTGCGCATGGGGCTAGATCGCGACGCCGCCGCGATGTTGCTGGCCTGCTCCGACGAACGGGGCCACGGGGGCCGTGAGGACGCGGAGTTCATGGCTGGGGTGTTTACCGAATACGGTGCGACCGAAGTCTTTTCGACAGACGACCCCGAGGAGGGCGAGGCGTTTGTCGCGGCGCGCCGGTTCGCGATCCCCGCGGTAGAGGCGAAGGGACCGCTGCTGCTCGAAGACGTCGGTGTGCCACTGCCCGCGCTGGCCGACCTGGTGAGCGGTATCGCCGCGATCGCCGCCGAGCGTCAGCTGATGATTTCACTGATCGCGCACGCCGGCGACGGCAACACGCATCCGTTGATCGTCCACGACCCGACCGATGCGGCGGTGACCGAACGAGCACAGCTGGCCTACGGCGAGATCATGGACTTGGCGTTGCACCTGGGCGGCACGATCACCGGCGAACACGGCGTCGGGCGGTTGAAGCGGCCGTGGCTTGCCGACCAGCTGGGGCCGGACGCGATGGCGCTGAATCGCCGGATCAAAGAAGCGCTGGATCCGCTGGGCATCCTGAACCCGGGCTCAGGAATCTGAACAGTGCAAACGGTTCTTTTGGCTGCGCTGCAGCAATTAACGTGGTCATGTGACTGACACAGCGCTGCCAGTGGAGTTGCGCGAACGCGACCCGCGGTTCATTCGTACGATGCTGCCGACTCTGTGGCTCATGGCGAGCGTCTGGTTTCGCGCCGAGGTCGACGGCTTCGAGAATGTTCCGGACGAGCCGGTGCTGTTCGTCGGCAATCACAGCGGCGGCGGCGCGACGCCCGACACCGCTATCTTCCTGCTTGCCTATAACACATACTTCACGGTCGAGGGCCGACCGCTGTACGCCTTGGCGCATGACATCCTCACCAGGACGCCAGGCTTTGGTCCGCTGATGCGCAAGCTTGGAGTCGTTCCCGCCCACCATTCCTGCGCCGAAAAAGTTTTCACCAGCGGCGGTTCGGCCCTGGTCTACCCTGGCGGCGACGTCGAGGCGCTGCGGCCTTGGCGTGACCGCAACAGAATTGTGTTCTCCGGCCGAAAGGGCTTCCTGCAGCTCGCGCACCGATGCAACGTCAAGATCGTGCCGGTCGTGGCCACCGGCGGTCACGACACCTTCTTTGTTCTCAACGACGGCCAGCGCACCGCCAAGGCGCTGCGATTGGACAGAGTGACGCGTGTCAAAACCCTACCCGTGACTCTCAGCATCCCGTGGGGGCTGTCACCTGTTCCACTGCCGTTTGTTCCGCTGCCGGCAAAGATCCGGGTGCAGGTGCTCGAACCGATCGACCTGCGCGCTCGATTCGGCCAGGAGCCGGACTGGGATCACGCCTACGACTACTTCACCAGCGTCATGCAAGTTGGACTGTCACGGTTGGCCAGTAAAACGGTTGTTCCGATGATCAGGTAAGGCGATGGCGCAAACTGTCACGGTCGCCAAGCGCATCCGCCGGCCGCTCGAAGAGGTGGGCGCCTTGGTGGCCGATCCGCACCGGTTCATCCCTGCACTGGCCACAATGGGCCGCTGCGAATACATCGCCGACAGCGACCAAGGGCAGCTGTGGGACGTATTTCTGGTCAGCGGAACCCTGCACCTTGGCGGCCGGGTGCTGGTGACGCACAGCGAAAACGGCCGGCTGAGCTGGCGATCGCTGCGCGGAACCCGTCACACGTTGGAAGGCCGCGTCGAGCGCGACGGCGACGCATGCCGCATCACCTTGGCCTTGACCTATTCACTGACCGGCCTGGTGATCGCCCGGTTCAACGAACTTATCGGACGCGCCATCGTGGCCCGCAACCTGGAAGCCGCCGCCGAGGAGCTGCGCCACCGACTTGAATTCGAGAACGGCAACGTGCCGATCGACGAGTGCCGCGATTCTCGCTCTTCGTAGCTGCGGGAGATCCGAAGACATCCCGGAAGGAGCGCCCAGCAACGTTGCCCTTAGAGCATGCCAGCCTGTAGGTTCCCAAACTGCGTGGCGGACGCTGAGACCCCTACCTGCTACGTTGCAGATTTCTCATCAAATTGGCGGATGCGTTTTTCTCATCTTCGTGGCGGATCCTAGATCCGTGCGGTTGTGCAAATTTTGATTCCACAGAATGCGCGGACCTCCGTGGCCGTTCAAGCTCGACCGAGCGGAACTGGGTGGGGGTGGGAATCATCCCAGGGCTCACCAACAGTTGGCAGGATGCGGACAAGTACGTGCCGCGTGCCGGCCTCACCGACGTATTCGTCAGCTAATTGTCTGACGGCGGTGCGGGTCTTGGTCTCCATCGTGCCGACGACGCCGTCTTTCGACTTGATCGTCACCTCGGTGGTCTCGTCAAGCTCGGCGAGACCGACGTAATCGTAGAGGAAGCCACGTAGGAATATGTTCGTGAAGTCCTCGCGTACGACTTTGATGATCTCGTCCCAGAACGCGTTGCGATCGGCTGCAAGGATGGCTTCGCTGGTCAATTGAGGATCGCTAGCCCGATGCGCGGCAATCATCGGAATGGGGTGCGCGAGCGTGACCCACACCGATGGGAACAGCGGTGCTACGGCCCGAAGAGATTGTTCGTCGTCTTCAGGAAGAACGAACCCGGCTTGGCGCTCGGGGAGCGTATCAATGAGTCGCTGTACATAGGCGTCGTGGTGCCAGCCGACCATGAACTCGAGGTGCTTCACGGCTACGCGGTTCTCGAACAGGCTAGTGAATAGTCTCGCGATGCTCGTTGCATCGAGTTCTATGGCCGGAACAAGTTCAATGTGGCTACCTTCGATTCGAAGGTATGGTTCCTGAGTCAGCGACCCAAACACTTCCTTGTTGTCATCAGCGGCGTCATCGAGGGTGATTTCGCTACCTTGTAGCAAGCGGTTAATGAGGTCTGCCTTGATGCTGTGACGTGCTTCTGCCCGCGCTTGGGCATCGTCTGCAGCTAGCAGGCTCCCACTGACGGAGCCCGCGAGCGCTTCACGAAGACTCTCAACCTTCTTGGCGGGCAAGCGATTACCGCGAGCGTCGACGACCGAATACTCCTCGTCATTCCACCAGACAACCCAGAAGTAGCCGCCGCCGTAGTACGCGGCCTCCACCCGGGAAGTACTAGTACGGAATTGCTTCTCTACAGCTAAGCGAACTGTGTCCTCTGTTGCGATCTCACCTGCCTCGCACGCCCTCCGCAGGAGTTGCTTGCCGTCAAAGATGAAGACGCCCTCGTCCTTTTTCTCAAGCGACGCGAAGCTGCCGCGGACGTTGCCGTTCACCCCATTTAAGGCGACGAGCATACCTACCGTTGCGGGCTTGTCGGCTCGCGCGAGAAAGAGCTTCCCAAGAAACTTCTGCCAGGTGGGCATGTCAACCGGGTCTGCATACGCTTTTGCCTCGCACAGAAGCGGTAACACATGCGATGCCCCCATTACTCCGACCTCGCGTGCACCGATGACGTCGAGCTCGTTACCGCCGGATCCAACGACGTTGGAGTACACGCTTCCGTAGCCCTGGCTCTCGAGCTCGGTATGAACGAGTGCCTCCAGCTGCGCACCCTTGTCTTTGGCGCTGACTCCCAAAACCATCATGGCGGCACCTCCGACTGCTACGGCAAAACGACGAGACAAAATGTGTCCGTAACAGGCATCACCCGAGCTGCTTACCGCAGCCTAGCCGACTGCTGCGGTGTTTCGACCGCCTGCTTAGGAGGCGCACCGCTCGGCGGAGCTCTTTCGGCGTCAGCCGGGTGTGTTCTCGGCGGAAGTCCCGCTGTAGTTCATCGCCGGTTGGAATCCGTGGGCGTCAAGCCGACGAAACCAGATCGTCGGCGTGGTCGCACGGGAAGGAAGCTCGACGACGCTACGATCAGTCCCGTGAACTGGTAGCGACTCACGTCTGCCTCGGCTGGCCGGCGTTGGGAGTCGGTCGAAAGGACAACCCGTGGCAAGGTCGGGAGCAGAGCGGGCGCGCGGCACCGCATGGCGCATCTGGGATCTGCACGTCCATACGCCGGCATCGATCGTTCAGGAGTACGGCGGCAACACCGATGAAGTCTGGTCAAGGTACCTCACTGAACTCGCGAACCTGCCCGAAGACATCGGTGTCATAGGGATCAATGACTACTGGTTCCTCGATGGGTATCGGCGTGTTTCCGAAGCTTGGCGGAGCGGTAGGTTGCCGAACTTGGACGCGATATTCCCGGTGGTTGAGATGCGCCTGGATCAGTTCGGCGGTACCGAAGGCAAACTGTCACGTGTCAATCTTCACGTCGTCTTCGATCCAGACCTCAACCCGGATGTCATCCAAGCTCAATTCCTGAATGCTCTCCAACCTAAGCTGAGACTCTCCCCTGAGCACGAGTCTTTGGGATGGCAGGGCGTCATCACCGAAGAATCGCTAGCTGACCTCGGGAGCAAGATCAAGGAATCTGTGCCCGAAGACCAACTCAGCAAGTACGGTTCCGACCTCCGCGAAGGGTTCAACAACCTCAACGTCTCACTCGGGGATGTTCAAAATGTGCTCTCTGGCCAGTATTTCAAAGGGAGAGCGCTGCTGGGAGTCGGAAAGACTGAGTGGGCGGATATCAAGTGGACGGATCAATCGATCGCCGCAAAGAAAAATGTCATCAACTCCGCAGACCTCATCTTTACAGCATTTCAAGACTCCAACAGGTGGAAGGCGAATGTCGAGTCTCTACGCGCAAGCAAGGTGAACGATCGTCTTCTGGACTGCAGCGACGCTCACTATTTCGCAGGTTCGGACCAGCACATGCGCCTGGGCGCCTGTCAAACCTGGATGAACACCGCTCCGACACTCGCCGGACTGGCATACGCACTTGGAGAGTTCGACCGCCGAGTTTACGTAGGGCTTGAACCGGTCGCTCTCGCTCGAATCCGTAGGAACCCCGAACGATTCATATCGAAAGTGACGGTGAAGTCGGATAAGGAGGACCACGAACTCTTCGATTATGAGGTCCCGCTCAACGCCGGATTCATAGCGGTCGTCGGCAACAAGGGCCAGGGCAAATCTGCCCTGCTTGACTGCATAGCCCTTGCCGGCAACTCGTCACGCAACAGGGAATTTGCATTCCTCACACCGACGCGCTTCCTCAGCACCACAAGTGTGAAGGTCGCCAGAGAGTACTACTCGGAGCTCGAGTGGGCTACTGGAACGACGCGTCGTGCTCAGCTTCCTGACGAACACGATCGGTCTGCCCCCGTGTATGTCGAATACCTGCCGCAGGCTTTCGTCGAACGTGTCTGCAACATCGACCCTGCCATCGGCGACGGGGACGAGTTCGAGCGCGAGCTACGCGTCGTTTTGTTCACGCACATTCGAGAAGAAGAGCGGTCAGGACAGAAGACGTTCGACGCGCTCCTCGCTCAAAAGACGCGCGCATCGCAGGACACCATCAATCGCTTACGTGACGACCTCCGAGCAGTCATCAATTCCTACGTATCGATCGCCTCGTTCCGCGCGGAGAATCGGCTGCCTGAGGTCGAGGGGCGCCATTCGTTGAAGGAAAACGAGGTAGCAGGCGCCGAAGCGGCACTGGAATCCGCAAGGGCCGCGCTCGCTGAGATCGACTTGGCTAGTCGCGATGATGGTGAACTCGAAGCCCTTAAGCAAAGATCCGAGGAAATCGAATCTGCGCGAACCGAAGTGCTTAACAAGCGGACTGAGAACGAACAGCGTCAAGCACGGATTCGACAGGCTGTCAGCACGATGGAGACAATCGCTCAAGAAGCCGAGGTTCTCCGCACGGACGCTGCCGAGCTCAACGCCCGGGCAGCGGACTTCTTCACCGCCGATGGCGATCCGTATGTATCTGTGACCATCGACAACATTCGCTATGACGCCTGGCGCGCGACCGTTGAGGCAGACCTTGCTGCAGCAAGAGTCGAGCACGACGCGCTGGTTCGGGACCTCGAAACGCAAGAGGAAGCACGGCGCCGAAATGCAGAGTCGCTCGCTGCCGCTGATAGCGCACGCGAGCGTGCCCGTCAGCGAGTCCTCCAGTCAGAGGAACGCTTAGCAGCCTTAGTTGGGGACGAGAACGACGAGGAATCACTCAGCGGCCTTCGCGCGCTACGCGCTCGTATCACCGAGGCTCCCGCGGAGATGGAGAGCCTGCGCCAGGAGGTCATCGAGCACGCCGGCCGCATACACAGGGCACTCCGCGCCCAACTCGACGCAGTAGAAGACCTTTATGCACCTGCGTCTGAATTCATTGCGCAAGCCGAGGTCGTTCGGAATGCAGGCCTCGAGTTCAACGCAGAGCTTCGTATGCTGCCGACTTGGCGGAGTATTCCAAGGAGCCTCGACGGTCGGCGCAACGGCGACTTCACTGACTGGCTCGCTGAGTTGCCCCAGCGGATTGAGGACACGAGTTGGGACCAGCTCTCCCCGCAGCTCTTGGAGGCCCTCGTCCGCTTAGAACACGAACGAGGGGAGCCTGACGATCCGTTCAGGAATCCCGCGCACGCCCTGCGCGGGACCACGGACCTGGACGAATTCTTAATGAGCATGTTCGACCTGTCATGGCTAGAAGTTCGCTTCGGTCTGACTGGCGACGGTCTACCGCTATCCCAGCTGTCTCCGGGCCAGCGCGGGCTCGTCCTCGCGCTGTTTTACCTCGTAGTTGACCGTCGTACCACGCCACTGCTTCTCGATCAGCCGGAGGAGAACCTCGACAACGAGACCATTGCATCGAAGCTTGTTCCCGCGATACACGAGGCCGCCGGGCGGCGTCAGACCATCGTGGTCACGCACAACGCAAACCTGGCCATTGTCGGCGATGCTGATCAGATCATCCACTGCCAATTGCGAGATCTGCGGTTTACCGTCAGCAGCGGAAGCATCGCTGAGCTCGACGTCGCACAATTCGCGTTGAACGTCTTGGAAGGGACCAAGCCTGCGTTCGACAACCGCCGTCATAAGTACGAAGCGTTCCCTGAACTCACATGAGTCTCGCTTTCGTGTATCCGTGAGCCTCATGTCCAGTGGCACTACGCGGCCAAGCTTGAATCATTCCCGCCGCAAGTTTCCCTCGACAGTTCGTAATAGTTGCGTAGTCCGTAGAACTCGTCGGCGATATTCATGGCTACCTAGTGGTCGCGGCACCATGCCGATAACTGCGTAATATGTCGTCGCCGTCGTGCCGGTCGCTGGTGACATCGTCCCCAGAATGACGTGTCTGCCCGTCGGTGCCCATGCCGCGCCTCCTAAACGGGATGCCGAATTGCTCGGCCGGCGCCGCAGTAATCACCAATCGCAGCCATCCGCTGTAAGGGATCGTTACAGACGTAATGACCTCGTCAAGCATGACCAATCCACGACCGTGGGAACCATCACCGAAGCGGGCTTGCAGTCTGTGACAGGCGATTCGGCCCGGATCCTGGTGAGTGTATCGGTGAAGAGAACAACTGCAGTTTCACCCGCGCCACGGCAAAATAGCTTCCGGATGCGTATCGATGTGAAAACGGGTCGGCGATGGGGCGAAGGTGTCCAACGTGGAATTCATATCGTGAAAACCCTGGTGCCATAGCGGGATTGGCCCAGTAACAGCGCGAAGCCGAAGAACCGGCCCGTCGAGGTTCTAGCCGCGGCAGCGCCAGCGGCAGTTTCTCGTGGACAACTGCGGTTATGCATGCCAGTAACAGCGGAGTCTAGTCCTAAACCGCTCCCTACCCAGAAACTCGCGCCTGCTGAACACGCACCGTGACCGCTAACAGCTGTGAGTTAGCAACCGTTACAGGATATTTCGTCATACCAGCCGGGTAGTTGGCATTGCGCGCGGCCCTATGTTTTGTGGCGTCAACGCGCATGCAGCCAACGCCAGAGATCCGAGTAGTGAGGCAGCCGTCAGCGCCTGTAAACGTCCGCGCGATGATCGACACGCTGAATCAGCACCAGTGAGTGATCCTCGTCGATCCGGTATAGCAGGCGGTACGGGCCGCGCCGGGCGCTATGCAGCCCGGTCAGTTCACGCCTCAGCGGCTTGCCGACGCGGCGCGGTGCGTGCGCCAGCTCGCCGAACGCGAACTCAATCACGGCCGCCAGCACCCGCGGCGGCAACTTGTGGAGGTCACGCCGCGCGATGGCGGTGAACCGAACCGTGTAACCCAACGGCGGCGTCAGTCGGCACGCCGAGGCACGCCGAACTCGGCGCGAATTTCATCCTCGCCGTACGTGCGCCCAGCGGCAATGTCGGCATCGGCCTCGGCGATTGATTCCTTTATCCCTGGCCGAGAAAGCCAGTACAGCGTCTCTTGGAGCGATTCCCATTCCTCGACGCCGACGAGCACCGCCGCCGGCGCACCGTTTTTGGTGATCGTGATCTGGTCCTGCGTTTGGGCGACCGCATCGACGTACTCGTTAAGCTTGTCTTTAATCTTCGAAATCGGCAGTATCCGCACGCCACCATGTTAGCCTAAATATAGGCCAGCGACAGGCGCTAATTAAGGCCCCATAATGTTACGACACCACCGACCGACTTGGCCTTACAAGTAGTCACCGGCCACAGCAGCATCTTCTAACTGTCGGTGATGGGGAAGCCGCAACCGCAACCTCGAGTGAATCGCCGAGGCTCGCCCCTGATCCATACCTAGCCGAGCTAATCAGTTTCCGGTCTTTGTGACGGATCCGCCACCTTTACGTCGCGAAGTCTGAAATTCCGCCACTTAAAAATGGAACCTACACCAGCGCCGCCCTCAGGTGATCGTTTGATCCGCTGGTTGACAGTCTCGCGCTCATGTCGTATCAATAAGACATGACCGTCGGTTTGTCTCATCAGCCTCGGTTTCAACTTGCTACTGCCGAGACCTGGGCCAATCCGTGGCCGATGTACAAAGCGTTGCGCGACCACGACCCGGTGCATCACGTCGTTCCGCAAGACCGGCCCGAGCAGGACTACTACGTGCTGTCTAGGCACGCCGATATCTGGGGGGCCGCCCGCGACCACGACACGTTCTCGTCGGCGCAGGGCTTGACCGTCAACTACGGTGAGCTGGAAATGATTGGGCTGCAAGACAACCCACCGATGGTCATGCAGGACCCACCGGTGCACACGGAGTTTCGCAAGCTGGTGTCACGTGGTTTCACCCCGCGCCAGGTCGAGGCGGTGGAGCCCAAGGTCCGCGAGTTCGTTGTCGAGCGGATCGAACGGTTGCGCGCCAACGGCGGCGGCGACATTGTCGCTGAACTGTTCAAGCCGCTGCCGTCGATGGTCGTCGCGCACTACCTGGGCGTGCCCGAAGAGGACCGCACCCAGTTCGACGGCTGGACGCAGGCGATCGTCGCGGCCAACACCACCGAGGGCGGCGTCGCCACCGCCGGCGACGCGGTCGGCTCGATGATGGCCTACTTCGCCGAGCTCATCGAGCGTCGCCGCAGCGAACCGGAGGACGACACGATCTCGCATCTGGTGGCGGCCGGCGTCGGCGCCGACGGCGATGTCGCCGGCACGTTATCGATACTCGCGTTCACGTTCACCATGGTCACCGGCGGCAACGACACCACAACTGGAATGCTCGGCGGCTCAATGCCTTTGCTGCACGAGCGCCCGGATCAGCGGCAGCTGCTCGTTGACAATCCCGACCTGATCCCCGACGCCGTCGACGAGCTGCTGCGTCTGACCTCGCCGGTGCAGGGGCTCGCGCGCACCACCACCCGCGACGCGACGATCGGCGACACCACCGTGCCGGCCGGCCGCAAAGTGCTGCTGTTGTACGGATCCGGAAACCGGGATGAACGCCAATACGGTGCTGACGCCGGCGAACTCGACGTGACCAGGTGTCCGCGCAACATCCTGACGTTCAGCCACGGCGCCCACCATTGCCTGGGCGCGGCGGCGGCGCGGATGCAGTCGCGGGTCGCGCTGACCGAGCTCCTAACCCGCTGCCCAAACTTCGAGGTCGACGAGTCCGGGATCGTGTGGGCCGGCGGCAGTTACGTGCGACGTCCCCTGTCGGTGCCCGTCACGGTGACGGCGTGATGGCGGGCA
>NZ_DASRBZ010000341.1:0-2035 GCF_035653355.1 Mycobacterium sp.
GAGAGCGGGCGCATCAAGACCGTGCTCACCGACCAGAAGGTGATCGCCGGCATCGGCAACGCCTACAGCGACGAAATCCTGCATGTCGCTCAGGTCTCGCCGTTCGCCACGGCCGCGAAACTGTCGCGTGAACAAGTCTTCACGCTGCACGACGCGATGATGTCCGTGCTCACCGACGCGGTCACCCGCTCGGTCGGCCAACAGGCCGCCACACTGAAGGGCGAAAAGCGCTCCGGGTTGCGGGTGCACGCCCGCACAGGTCTGCCCTGCCCGGTATGCGGCGACACGGTGCGCGAGGTGTCGTTCGCCGACAAGTCATTCCAGTACTGCCCGACCTGCCAGACCGGTGGCAAGGTGCTGGCCGACCGGCGGATGTCGCGGCTCTTGAAGTAGCCTGCCCAGGTGATTCGGCAGAAAATCCTCATCACCGGCGCCAGCTCTGGGTTGGGCGCCGGAATGGCCCGGCAATTCGCCGCCAAGGGCCGCGACCTGGCGCTGTGCGCTCGTCGCACCGACCGGCTCGATGAGCTGAAAGACGAACTGACACAACAATATCCGGGTATCACGGTGGCAGTCGCCGCGCTTGACGTCAACGACCACGAGCAGGTGCCGAAAGTGTTCGCAGAGCTTTCTGACACGCTCGGCGGAGTCGACCGGATCATCGTCAATGCCGGTATCGGCAAGGGCGCACCGTTGGGGTCGGGCAAGCTGTGGGCCAACAAAGCAACGATCGATACCAACCTGGTGGCGGCCTTGGTCCAGATCGAAACCGCGCTGGAAATGTTCAAGCAGGCCGGTTCGGGTCATTTGGTGCTGATCTCGTCGGTGCTGGGCGCCAAGGGAGTGCCGGGAGTCAAGGCGGCTTATGCCGCAAGCAAAGCCGGTATCCGCTCGCTGGGGGAATCGCTGCGCGCCGAATACGGCAGCGGCCCCATCAAGGTGTCGGTGATCGAGCCCGGCTACATCGAGTCGGAGATGACCGAGAAATCCGCGTCAACGCTATTCATGGTGGACAACGAAAGCGGCGTCAAGGCGTTGGTGGGCGCTATCGAGCGCGAGCCTGGCCGGGCCGCGGTGCCGTGGTGGCCGTGGGCGCCGATGGTGCAGCTGATGCGGGTATTGCCGCCACCGTTCACCAAGTACTTCGCCTGACCCTTCGCCTGACCCTCGCGAGCGGGCGTGTTTGTGCACGACACGCCGCCGAAGTCTGTGCAACTGCGCCCGCTCGCGAAAAGGGGACTAGGCGCTGCGGCCCCGTTCGGTGCGGTAGCGGCGCACCAGCGAGTCGGTGGAGCTGTCGGACTGCTTGTCCGGTGAGGCGTCGCCGCTGATCACCGGCAGCAGCTCCTTGGCCTGCGTTTTGCCCAGCTCCACACCCCACTGGTCGAACGAATCGATGCCCCACACCACACCCTCGGTGAACACCTGGTGCTCGTAAAGAGCGATCAGCTGCCCCAGCACCGACGGCGTCAGCCGGGTCGCCAGAATCGACGTGGTGGGCCGGTTCCCGGGCATCACCTTGTGCGGCACCACATCAGCGGGCGTGCCCTCGGCGGCGATCTCCTCCGCGGTCTTGCCGAACGCCAGCACCTGGGTCTGGGCGAAGAAGTTGCTCATCAACAGGTCGTGCATGCTGCCCGTCCCCTCGACGGTCGGCAGGTCGTCGAGGGGTTGGCTGAAACCGATGAAGTCGGCCGGCACCAACCGGGTGCCCTGATGCAGCAACTGGTAGAAGGCGTGCTGGCCGTTGGTTCCCGGCTCGCCCCAGACGATGGGGCCGGTCGTGTAGTCGGTGATGACGTGTCCCTGCCGATCCACCCGCTTGCCATTGGATTCCATGTCGCCCTGCTGGAAGTAGGCGGGGAAGCGGTGCAGGTACTGATCATAAGGAAGGATGGCCTGCGTCTCGGCGCCGAAAAAGTTGCTGTACCAGACGCCGAGCAGGCCCAGGATCGCCGGCAGGTTTTTCTCGAGCGGCGCGCTGCGGAAGTGCTCGTCCATCGCGTGGCCGCCGGCCAACATCTCCTCGAACCGA
>NZ_DASRBZ010000342.1:0-8726 GCF_035653355.1 Mycobacterium sp.
ATCGCGGTCAGCGTGCTCGACGACGACCACCCGGAAGAGACGGGCTAGCGGTCCGCGCAGATGAGCCGAGAACAACGCCGGCTCAACATTCAGCACGGCCGGGAGACGGCCACCCGGGTCGGCTGGTCGCGTCCTCGTAGCATGACCTCTCTGTCAACGCGCCAGCAGACGCGCTCCGATTGGCCCGCGCACTCAAGGGCGTCGGCAGAAGCGAGGACGCGCCCGGGGCGCGATTTCGCCAACTCGCATAACCGCGCTGCCTCGTTGACGGGATCGCCGATAACCGTGTATTCGAACCGGTGCTTGGTGCCGACGTTGCCCGCGACGACTTGGCCGACGGTCACACCGATCCCAGCCGGACATTCCGGTACCTCCTTGCCCAGGCGATCCGCTATGGAGCGTGCCGCTGACAGCGCCGCGTCTCCTGGCTGCTCGAGTCGAAGCGGCGCACCGAACACGGCAAGCGCCGCATCACCCTGGAATTTGTTCACCAAGCCGTGGTGGCGATCCACTTCTTCGACGATGACTGCGAAGAACCGATTCAGCAATTCAACCGCCTCGATCGGCGCCGCGCGGGCCACCAACTGTGTCGAGCCGACGATGTCGACGAAAAGCACCGCAACATAACGCTCTTCACCGCCCAGTTGAATCTGTTGCTGTTCTGCAGCCTGGGCGACCTCGCGCCCGACATGGCGGCCGAATAGGTCTCGTAGGCGCTCGCGTTCGCGCAGCCCGCCTACCATCGTGTTGAATCCCCGCTGCAATTCACCCAATTCGGTGCCGTCGAAAGCCACCAGCCTGCAGCCGAAATCACCCTGTTCTACCTTTTTGAGTGCCGCTCGCACACCACGCACCGGCGTGGCCGTGAGCCACGACAGTATCCACGTCAGGCACAAGCCGGTGACGAGCATAATTACCGCCAAAATTATTACTGCGCTGGTGAATTGGTGTGCGGTGAGGTGCCACACAGATCGGGTGAAAACCGCGAACACAAGGATGCCCAATGCAGGTATGCCGGAGCCGAAAAACCATACGGATAGTGCCCGACCCATGATGCCAGGTGTGAACCGCCGCGGCACGGGGCCCGCCTCAAGCGCCTGCGCGGCTACCGGACGCAGTGCGAACTCGGTGAGCAGGTAGGCGTAGGCCGACACGATGATGCCGCTGAACCCGAATCCGAAGAGGCAGCCCGGAATGAATCGGGTGTTGACCGCGCCGTAAAGGCTGGTCAAAAACGCGGCTCCGACGCCCCACAAGATGAGGTGAATGGCCGCCAACCGCCTAGGCGCCACGAAAGTGTTGCGCTGATCGGTGCTGGTGGGTGGTCGACCCTCGATCGCCCAGCGCAGGGTTCCAACCAGCCGGCGGGTCATCCAAACGCCGCCCACCACTGAGCCGCAAAGGGCGTATGCCGGTGCTACACCGAACGTCAACCACGCCGGCGCGTCGATGAAGATACTCGGAACCGGGAAAGCAACCGTAGCCAGCAACACTGCCACGGCTATCCCGAGGATGTTGGCGACCAGGATCAATACGGTGAGGATGACCTGAACGCGGACCCGCCGTCGGTTCGGAGTTTCGTCCACCCGGCCCAACAACCATGTTCCGTATTCGGGCGTCTCGTGCAGTCGGCCACTCTGCTCTGTCAGCTTTTCCATCAGCCGGCTCAGCATCGGCGCAACCGGCGAGTTGGCAGTCACCACTACTCCCGCTGGTGGTCCGGGACCATATCGGTCTGCAATTTCAGCCACCACCCCTGGACTGGATTAACTTAACGGCTGATTCCCTCTGGCAAGGACCACGGAAGATTACCCGCTCGAACCGCCACGCATACGGCATCGGCAGCGGCAAATAGCCTGCTGAGCCCGCGCACGTCAAGCTTTATAGATGGTGCGTCGCAGCGCCGAAATACAGTCGTCAGGGTCGTGACGGTGCCGCGATGCGTTAACCCTTCAACCAGCCCGACTCGCTGACCTGCGGCGACGGGCCTGACGTGCGGCGCGGAGCCGGGTCCTGCTGCGCGATCGCCGCAGCGCATGGTTTCATTCGAGCTGTGGCTGAGTTGAATCGTCGCCGTCTGATGCTGATGACGGGGGTCGGTGTGCTGGCAGCCGCGATGCCCGTTCCCCCAGCTGAGGCATCGATGTCCGGACGGGATGCGCCCGCGGATCGGGTCTCGCCGCCAGCTGCGCCGCCCGGTAACACGGCCACGGGAAATTACCTTTTCCACGACGAATTCGACGGCCCGGCCGGCTCAGCCCCCGATCCGTCGAAGTGGACCGTGGCGCGCGCCCGCGAGCCGATGAAGGACCCGACGTTTTGGGAAAGACCGGAGAATGTCGGGCAATACCGCGACGATCGCCGAAACGTGTTCCTCGATGGCAAATCCAACCTTGTCTTGCGCGCCGCAAAAGACGGCCCGACCTACTACAGCGGCAAAGTCCAGAGCCCATGGCGGGGCGGCATCGGCCACACCTGGGAAGCCCGGATAAAACTCAACTGTCTGACCGCCGGGTGCTGGCCCGCCTTCTGGTTGGGCAACGATGATCGCGGCGAAATCGACATCCTCGAGTGGTATGGCAACGGCAACTGGCCATCAGCGACCACTGTCCACACGAAAGCGAACGGCTCGCAATGGGCGACTCACAACATCGCGGTGGACAGCGGCTGGCACACCTGGCGATGCCAGTGGGACGACGCCGGTATCCGCTTCTGGCAGGACTATGTTGACGGCGCCCAGCCGTACTTCACTGTTGCGGCCAACTCCATCGCGGATTGGCCGTTCAATGACCCTGGCTACCAGGCATTTCCAGTGTTGAACCTGGCGGTTGCCGGTTCCGGTGGCGGCGACCCGCGGCCGGGTACCTATCCGGCGGACATGCTCATCGACTGGGTGCGTGTGTGGTGAACGCCCGCGGGGTTTTCACCGCCCTTGGCGACGTGCGGGCCAGGCGCACCGTCGGATTGCGTTGCGCGGCTGGTGCTTCGCATGGTTTCATTCGAGCGCCGTTTGCGAACGTTGAGCCTACAGCGATTTGCGCCCTGTCTGATTCCCAGCCTGTTCCGATTGGTGGTATCTGAGATGGATCGTCGCAGCATGTTGTTGATGACGGGACTCGGCGCACTCGCAGCCGCGGTCCGGCTCCCGCAGGCGTGGGCGCACCCGCCTGCTCCGGACGCGCCGGTTCCCGTTCCGCCACCGGCCGCGCCGGCCGGCTCCTCTGGCGGGAACTACATTTTCTCCGACGAGTTCGACGGCCCAGCGGGCTCAGGTCCCGATCCGGCCAAGTGGACGGTGCAGACCTGGCAAGACGACGTGTTCCCGCCGGTCGAGGGCATATACCGCGCCCAAAACGTTTTCCTCGACGGCAATTCCAATCTCGTACTCCAAGCCACCCGAGAAGGCGACCAGTACTACAGCGGCAAAGTGCGAGGCAACTGGCGGGGCCCTATCGGCCACACATGGGAAGCCCGGATAAAGCTGGACTGTTTGTACCCCGGCCTCTGGCCCTCGTTCTGGACTGTCAACGAGGATCCCATGCCAGACGGCGAGGTCGACATCTTCGAGTGGTACGGCAATGGCCAGTGGCCACCGGGGACCACGGTCCACGCGGCATCCAACGGGAAAACCTGGGAAGGCAAATCGATCCCGGGCATGGTTGACAGTGCCTGGCACACCTGGCAAATGGCATGGTTGGAGGACGGTTTCCATTTCGCCCGCGACGGGGCACCGTACTTCAGTGTTCCGGCGAAACCCATCCCTGTTCACGGCAATCCCGACGACAAGCGGTGGCCGTTCAACAATCCCGGCTATTGGATGACCCCCATGTTCACCCTTGCAGTCGGTGGGGTTGGCGCCGGTGATCCTGCCGCGGGTACGTTCCCGTCGCAAATGCTCGTGGACTACATACGCGTCTGGTGAACTGCCTCAAGCTCGTTGCAACCGAATAACGTTGCTGCGGTGCAGGACCCATTCGCGGTCCACTTTGAACCCTTGCCGTTGAGCGATATTCACGACAGACGACGGTGTGGTGCGGTCGACGACTGCCCACAACACCGTGCAGGCCGCTAGCCGTGGCCGCACTGCGTCGCTGTCGAGCGGAAGGTCCTGCGTCCACAACTGGGCCGCATAGGGTCCCGGCACACCGGCCGCCACATCGTCGAGGCGAGCGAAGGCGTCTGGGCGTGCAGCGGCAGCCGCCCGCAGCGGTTCATGGGCTGCCGTGCCGAACGCGAGGCAGTCATGGGGTCGTGAATTGGCTTTGACAACACGGGCGATTTCCGAATAGTCAGCGCCGCCCGGTTTTCCGTATACGCTGCGTTGTGTCACGAACGCGGTGCTTGAAGTGACCGTGAGAACTGCCAGGATTACCACCAGGATTCGGGATCGCTCCCGTGCGATGGCTGCGGCACAGACCCCAAGCAGCAAGCCGAGGCCCGGCGCAGTGTACGTCAGATATCTCGGTGAGTAGATATCGGTTACGAGGGCCGAGTAGCTGACCAGAACCGCGGTCGGCACGACAACCCATGGCAGCGCTACCGCGAGAGCATCCCGGCCGATCTTTCTCGTGATGAGAAGCACCGATCCCCACGCCAACAGGATGACCGTTGCGCACATGAAAAGCCGTGAGCCGGTGAGCCATTGCTCCCAGATGACGCCGGTGAGGTAGCCGCCTCCGCCGATCCACCAGAGCTGGGTGTGGCGTTGCCGGGCCGCCAACGCAATAAGCGGCGACGCCAAGACGAGTGCCGCCGCCACCGCAAGGACAAAGGGCAACAGTTGCCGCCACTTTCGTGTCACGGACAGCGTGACGGCGTGCGCGAGCACCAACACGCCCAGATACACGTAGGTGACGATGGCCAGCGAGAGTGTCAGGGCGTACAGAACCCACAGCGCAGACCCGCGTCGAGCGGCAGCGATCACCAGAACCACTGTCAGCCACACCGCCACCGCGGCGGTCAACGCGTAGGACCGGGCCTCCACCGCCGACCACAGCGTGCGTGGCAGCACCGTGAACGCCACCGCCGCTGCCCACGCTGTGGGCCGGTCGGCCACCAGCTTGCCCAGCACAACCACGCCGGCCGCGGCGACGCCCACCGCTACTGCACTGGGAAGTCGCGCAGTGAACTCGTTGATCGGCACCCACGAGAACCAGGCGTGCATGGTCAGGTAATACAGGCCATGGACCGCGTCGAAGTTGAGCAACAATCGCAGGATGTCGATCTCCGACCGGTTCGCTGCAGCGACCGTGGCGGCCTCGTCGAACCAGAACGACGGCCGCCACGAAAAAAGCATCGCAAGAAGCGTGGCCGCGACAGCCGCTATCCAGGGATCGGCGCGGTCGGGCACGTGGACCCGAACGCGGCCCGGCGGCGGGTTGCCTTGACCCGGGGTGACAGAGCCACCATGTGGCTGCCCTGGATCGTTCATGACGGAAATGTTGTCATCGGTGGCCGCGGCGCCCTTCGTTGCCTGTCGTCTCTCGAGCGTCAGGCGGGGTTACGGCGGCAGGGGCGAGGCGGCTAGCGACCCTCCCGGTAGAATCTGCGGCCAAATAAACCGGTGGAGGTGGGGATGGGTAGGGGACCCGAAGTTACTGGTGACGCGGCGGGAAGCAGCTGCGCTATCGAAGAACGGCAAATAGGCGACATCAGCGTCGTGTCGGTCGCCGGCACAGTCGACATGCTCACCGCGCCGCAGCTCCAGCAAGCGATCTCGGCGGCAGGCCAGCGCCCACCCAAGGCAGTCGTCGTCGACCTGAAAGCCGTCGAATTCCTGGCCTCGGCCGGCATGGGCGTCCTGATGTCCGCACACGATGAGCTCACCCCGTCGGTGCGCTTCGCGGTGGTGGCCGACGGGCCGGTGACGAGCAGGCCACTCAAGGTCGTCGGCATCGCTGATGTCATCGATCTCTACCCGACCCTGGACGAAGCGCTTGCTGCCCTCACGAATTAAATTCCGACGCATCGGGTAGCCAGTTGTCCGAAATGTCAGCCGCCGAGGATTCACGCCAGCGCGCACACTTTGCGCGAATGAACGCCAGAGCCGACCCGTTGACGGCCGCGCTAATTCGCGAAGAGTTCTCTCGGTGGCTGCGAAAGCATTTCGCGCTCGACGCAGCCAAGATCAACGACGTCGTCCTGGCTGTCAACGAGGCATTGGCCAACGCGGCTGAATCCGCATACGCGACTGCCGATCAGCCGGGCGCCATGCACGTGCTCGCCGAATACGACCCCGCCGCAGCCGTCCTGTCGGTCACCGTGACCGACGAAGGTTCCTGGTTGACGGTCGACCCGCAAGCCCGCGATCTAGCCCGGGGTCGCGGTATCCCGTTAATGCGTGCCCTCGCTGACCGAGCCGTCATCGATGGGTCGCCCACGGGCACGCGGGTGCGCTTGGAATGGACCGGCATCGATGCGGTGAACACCTCGCCGGCTCATGAGTTCGGCAGTCGCACCACTTGAACGAAGAATTCGTCGATCTGCCGCACCGCGCTCATGAACTGGTCAAGGTCAACGGGTTTGGTGACATAGGCATTGGCGTGCAGCTTATAGCTGCGCAGGATGTCTTCCTCGGCTGACGAGGTGGTGAGAACGACGACCGGGATATGGCAGAGGTCCGGATCGGACTTGATCGTCTCCAGTAGTTGCCTGCCATCGTATTTCGGCAGGTTTAGATCCAGCAGGATCAGGTCTGGCCGGGGCGCACCTTCGAATTGCCCACGCTGGTAGAGGAAGTCCAGTCCCTCCTCGCCGTCGTGTGCCACGTGCAGCGTGTTTTTGATCTTGTTGTGTTCGAACGCCTCTCTGGTGATGAGCTCATCACCGGCATCGTCCTCGATCAGCAGGACGTCGATGGCTCGGGTGGCCGATGTCATTCGTGTGCTCCTTCCAGGAGTGCGGCCGATGTCTGCTCCGGCGTCGGCTCCGGTGTCTGCTCCGGCGCGGCGATGGGCACTGCAGGCAGAGTGAAGCGAAACCGCGTTCCTTCGGTGTATGAGGTGTCGATCCAGATGGTTCCGCCGTGGTGCTCGACAATCTTCTTGCAAAGCGCAAGGCCGATTCCGGTGCCGCTGTAAGTGTCTCGGCCATGCAACCGCTGGAATATGACGAACACCTTGTCGGTGAACTCTTCGGCGATGCCGATGCCGTTGTCGGTCACCGAAAAGAGCCACTTCTCGTCGCCGGGTTCGCAGTCGATGACGACTCGAGGGGCGACATTTTCTTGGCGGAACTTCACCGCGTTGCCGATAAGGTTCTGCCACACCATGACAAGCAGTGTCGGGTCGCCCTCGACTGTTGGCAGGGGATGCTCAGGACGGATGATCTGGGCATCGGACTCTTCAATCGCGGTGGCCAGGTTGGCTAGGGCGGTATCCAGCGCATCATTGAGGTCGACGTCGGTGTGTGTGGCGTTGAGTCGCCCTACTCGTGAGAAGGTCAGCAAATCGTTGATCAGCACCTGCATGCGCTTGGCGCCGTCGACGGCGAATCCGATGTATTCGGTTCCACGCTCATCGAGCTTGTCGCCGTAGCGCTTTTCGATCAGCTGGCAAAAGGATGCCACCTTTCGCAGCGGCTCCTGCAGGTCGTGCGAGGCGACGTAGGCGAACTGCTCGAGCTCGGCGTTGGACCGGCGCAACTCGAGTGCCTGCTCGTCGAGAGTCTCGCGAGCCGAGCGCGACGCATCGAGCTCCTCCACGATTCGCTGACGCATCTCTTCTACGTCGCGCGCGATGCCGCGGATTTCTTTCGGCCCTCTGGGGGCGATGCGTTCGCTGAAGTTTCCGGCGGTGATGCGCCGGCATGACGCGGCCAGCGCTGCAAGTGGACGGGTGACAGCGCTGCGCACCAGCAAAGCCAAAAGAATTGTCATGGCGAAGAATGCCGCCAACATGGCCGCCAGGACGGTGTCGCGCCAGCGGCGCACCCGGGTGAGCTCGTCGACCGCCGCGTCCCGGGCGGAGAGAAGGTGTTCGTTCTGCGCGTCGAAAAGGCCGCGCAGGCGGTCGAAGTCTGCCTTGCCCTGTGCGCTGTTGGTGGTTGCGGGATTGCTGCCGCCGCGGCTGACGCTTGCGATGAGCGGCTCGGCGTAGGTGCTGCGCCATGTCGCGGCGGCGTTTTCGATGGTCTGCAGGTCGTCGATCATGTTGTGGCGGTGGGCCATACGATCGCGGATGTCTTGGGCCGCCGCTTGCTCGTTGCGTTGTCCTTGGTAATACGGCATGAGGAATTGGCGGTCGGAGGTCATGACGTACCCGCGGACAGCGGTCTCCTGGTCGCGCAGAGCCGACTGCAATTGGTACGAGGCTACGCGCGCCGGCTCGATGTCATCCATGAGCTCACGTGATACATGGTCGGTGCGGGTCAGCAGCAGTCCGCCGGCCAGCGTGCCTGCGAGCACGACCACACCCATCACCGAGAGCACGACGTTTTGCCAGCCCTGCACGGTGAGGCGTCGAGCCCGCTGCCGGCTCGTGTTCTCCGCGCCGCCAGCCTCTATCGGTTCTCTCATGTCGGGATTCGCTCCACCCGCACGACGGCTATGTCGTCGCTGATGCCGCCGTGGGCCTGTGCTCGTCGCTCCACTTCATCGATGAGTGCGGCCACGAAGTCCGGCCCCGGCAACGCGGCAAACGATCGAGCCACCTCAAGCAGCCCTTCCTCACCTAGGCGCTCCCTGCCCCGGCCGGAGTGACCTTCGAACAGCCCGTCGGTGAGCAGCA
>NZ_DASRBZ010000343.1:0-16012 GCF_035653355.1 Mycobacterium sp.
CCACTTCGGCGGTGGCCGCGAGGATCCGCTGCCGGGTCGAAGTGTCGGTCTCGGTGGTCGCCGGGTGGTTCACGTCCAAAACTTTACAAACATTGGTCGAAGTGTCACGCTGTTTTAGTGCCACTGTCTTGGTCCTTGGCCGGAGCCTTCCCGCCGGCTGAGGTATCTGACCACCAAATCCTAGACGCTCGTGACTGAAGCGGGTGCTCCCGAGCAAGCTCGGTCTCCTCGCGCCGTCATGCTCACCTCGGCATCGACACCGGTTGGCCGGGCCACGGCAGCCCGCTTGGCGCGGCGCGGCGATCTAGTTTTGATGGGCACCCGTCGGCCCGATATCTGTGAGCGGTTGGCGACTCGTCTTCGGACCGAGGGCGCGACGGCGTTCGCCGCCCACCTCGACCTCGCCGACACCTCGTCGATCGATTGCTTCGTGTCGGCGGCGCGCTATCTCGTCGGTAGCGTCGACGTACTAGTCACTGACGCTGGCCTGTCGGCTACCGAGACCCACGTGATCGGCGCTCAACACCTTGCGGCACAAGTCATTCCGCCGATGATCGGACATGGCCGCGGCGACGTGGTCCTGGTTAGTCCGGACATTCTCACCGGCGCGACGCCATCGAGGACAGCGGCGTGCGGGCGACCGCTTGACGCGTGGTTATCGGGCTTGGAAGCCGAATTCGTCGGCACCGGCGTGCGGGCGTCGATCGTCCGGTCCGGACTACCCGGCAGCCCGGTGGCATCCGACGACGTGGCATGTGTCATCGCCGCGCTGGTCGGGACGCGCGAGTTGATGCGCCTGCGGCTTGTCGAGGTCATCTCACATCAGCCGCCGGCTTTCGTCCTATAGGGCTCGGCGAAGGCTAGGGTCGGCGGCGCACCAGTACCGACTGCTGAATGCCGCCCACAGCTCCGCTTTCGTCGAACAGCGCGCCGATGGTCGTTCCGATACCGTCTGGGCCGTAACTGGTTTCGGCGCGAATACCGATCCACTCGCCGTGCGGGATCCGGTGCACATGCACGACGAGGTCGTTGTTGAGAAAAGTCCACTTGATGATGTCGAGTTTGGACCCGATGCCATTGGCGCAATCAGCCACCGCGAAGAGTCGCTCGAGCGGAGACATGGGCTCACCCTTGACGAGGTCGACAGTGGGCTTGATCCACGATTCGCCTGGCCCGGCGTGAAGGGGTGGGGTGAGCCACCGCCAATCCAGACTGTGCACGTAGTTACGGTCGAAATCTTTTTCCAGGTTGCGGCTGCGCCCTTGGGTGAGCGGGCCGAGCGGCGGGGCGGCCGCGTTCACAACATCCGCGGTGTCGAGCTGCAGTAGTCGCCACCCGCTGGCCCTGGCGACGGGCCTGGGCCGACCGTCTGGCCCAGGGCCCAGCATCTCGGCATGGAGCAACTCGATCTGCTTGCCGGGCCGTTCCATCCGCGATCGAACC
Source organism: Mycobacterium sp. (assembly GCF_035653355.1). Classification (GTDB taxonomy): domain Bacteria; phylum Actinomycetota; class Actinomycetes; order Mycobacteriales; family Mycobacteriaceae; genus Mycobacterium. The sequence goes on from NZ_DASRBZ010000343.1 coordinate 1,444, forward strand.
CACAAGTCGCCCTCGGCTGGAACCGGACCCAGCAAGTCGACGACGACGCGGCTTAGCCGGGTGTCGGCTCGGCGAGCACAGCGCTCGAGCGCTCGCACCAACAGGGCCGACACCGGCGCTGCGTGCTGGATCGCCGCCGACCACGTGCTCCGCACTAGATCGGTTGCATTGAACTTCTCGCCCAACGGATCGGCAGCGTCGACCAGCTCGTAGTACGAGTCGGTCATGGGTCAGCCATTCACCGGCATCACGGCAGGCCTGCGCCGGGAATCTCGACCGTGACGGCGTCGAGCCGGGACAGCCGAGTTCCCTTGAGCCGCTTGGGATAAACCTCCGTGCTCGACAACAGAAACAAGGTGCGTCGGCTGGGACCGCCGAGCGTACACGCGATGGCGGCCCGCTCGCCGATGTCGATGCGGTCCGTTACCACGCCGCCTGCGGTGATCCGCTCGAACTGGTGCTCCAGCGTCATCGCCGTCCACACCCCGCCGTCGGCGTCCAGCGCTATACCGTCGGGCGGGCCGTCCAGCCCGTCGGCGAAGACCCGGCGGTCGGTGAGGGCGCCGTCCTCAGTGATCCGGAAGGCGGTCAACCGTCGTGCCATCGACTCGGCCAGGATCAAGGTCTGGTGGTCGGGCGTGATCACCATGCCGTTGGGGAAGTCAAGGTCTTCGGCCACGACGGTCACCGAGTTGTCCGGATCGAGGCGCACGATGACGCCGCCTTGGAAGGCCTGGGATCCGATGTAGGCACGCCCGGCATAGTCGACGACCATATCGCCGAGATCGGCGGGTACTGCGTCGGCAAGATCGGCGATCGTGGTGACGGTGTCGCCGTCATAGCGCAACACCAGCCGGTCTTCGGCTGATGTGATCAGCAATGAGCCGTCCGGCCGGAATCCCAACCCGGACGGGCTGTGCCCGGGCAGCGGCAAGGTCGTCATCGAACCGCCCAGAGTGACGGTGTGCACCGCCTCGCCGAGCATGTCGGAGAACCACAGCAGGCCCTCAAACCAACGCGGGCCTTCGCCAAAGCAGAAGCCCTCGGCTAGGGGCGTCAGCTGGTCAACTGTCAACGACATTCGATGTGTCCTTGCCCCTCCTGCGACGACGCCATCCGAAGCTTTACAGAGTAGCCGACAAGTGTCACGAAGGTTCCACCGACCGTGTACTGTTTCGGTGCAAACTGCGCTACCAGCGAAACGGCGAGCATGTACTTCTCGATCACCCACCCCATGCACAGCCATCCATATCATCCGGAATTAGTTTGCGGGCAGGGTATTTCGACGGTTGCTGCGGCCGCTGAAGCGGCCGGCTTCCACGGATTCGGGTTCACCGACCACCCGGCTCCCACGCAACGGTGGCTTGAGGCCGGCGGTCACGACGCGCTGGACCCGTTCGTGGCGATGGGTTTCGCCGCCGCCCGCACGGCCACGCTAAGGCTGATCCCGAACATCGTGGTGTTGCCGTATCGAAACCCATTCCTGGTGGCCAAATCCGGCGCGACGCTGGATTTGTTATCTGGCGGCCGGTTCACGCTGGCGGTTGGCGTCGGCTACCTCAAACGCGAGTTCGCAGCCCTCGGAGTCGACTACGGCGAACGGGCCGAACTCTTCGACGAGGCGCTGGAAGTGATCCGCGCGGTGTGGACCACCGACGACCTCTCCTTCGAGGGACGGCACTTCAGCGCCAGCGGGATCACCGCGCATCCGCGGCCGGTAAGCCAGCCGCATCCGCCGATCTGGATCGGCGGCAATACTGGGGCGGCCCGCCAGCGGGTGGTCAAGCATGGCGACGGCTGGTGTCCGTTCCCTGCCCCGGCAGCGCTGGCCCAGACCGCCCGAACGGCGGCCATCGACTCGATCGAGCGCCTCGCCACCGCCATTGAGGATTTGCGTCGCCGCTGTGACGCGGCGGGCCGGGATTGGTCGGCAATCGACGTGGTATTCACCAACTTCGACGGCGGCAGACCGGCAAGCGACGACTTCAACGCCGACGCCTACCTGACCGGTCTCGACAAGCTCGCCGCGTTGGGCGTCACGTGGGTGCAGGTCGGCTTGCCAGGCGACAGCCTCGTGCACGTGCTGGAAACCATCGACCGTTTCCGGGCCCTGGTGATCGACGCGGGCCAACCGTAAGCCTTTACAAGTTTCGGCGGAAATGTCACCCTCCCTGTGTGACCACGGAATCTGAGCAGACCCATTGGTCGGTTACCGGCCTGCTTGACTTGTTCGACGTGCAGGCCGCCGAAGCCGGCCGCTTCACCGGCGAGACCGGGATCGCGGGCCAAGACGAGCGGCAGGTGGTGGAAGGCACCCAGGTGCTGGCGCAAGCGATTGTCGCAGTGGCCAAACGGTTTCCGGACAAGTCGGTGCGTTCCGTGCACGCGGTGTTTGCCCGCGCCGTCATGGTCGGTCCGTCGGTCGAATTCGACATCGACGTCGTGCACGAGGGCCGCTCCACCGCAACCGCGGTTGTGTCGGTGCAGCAGAACGGCCGGCGCTGCATCACGGTGACCGCGCTGGCCGACGTCCCGTCGCCCGATGTCATCACCCACCATCTGCCTCGTCCCGACGTGGCTCCACCCGCTGAGGCGAACCCCTCCCCGATGCCGATGGCCGGCCGCGAAGTGCGGCTGGTCGACGTCGTCGATGTCAACAGCCCCGACGAGGTCGGGCCGCCGGAGCTGTATGCCTGGCTGCACTACGACCCGATCCCGACTCGCGACGACCTGGCCAAGGCGCTGATCGCGTATTTCACTGGCCACCTGGGAATCTCGACCACGATGCGCGCCCACGAGGGCATCGGCACCAGCCAGGCACATCTGACCGTGTCGACCGCGCCGATGACGATCTCGGTCAGCTTCCACGAGCCGGTGTCGTGGACCGGGTGGTTGCTCTATACGCATGAGAGCACCCAAGTCGGGGCCGGCATGTCGTATGTTCGCGGCACGGTGCACACCGAAGAAGGTGAGATGATCGCGTCGTTCGCTCAGGAAGCGCTGATCCGGCCGCTGCGACAGACCGACACCGCGATCAAAGCCGAAGCACGGCTGTAGCCGGCGGGCACAGCCTTATGTGGTAGGTGAGGCCGCAGCCGGCAGCTCGGCGACGACGTCGACGCGTGTCTCGTCGAAGCTGAAGTAGTCCTTGATCGCCAGGCTCTCCGGCGGCGGGTCCGGGTAGCTCCAGGCGACGTCGTCGACGACGGTGTCGCCGATGACGGCCGCCCAGTAGGTCGCTGCGCCCTTGTAGTTGCAATAGGTCGACGTATTCGTCTGCCGCAGCAGATCGGTGCGGACGCGCGATGGATGAACGTAGAGCCGAGGCGGCAGCGCGGTCTCGAAAACGATGACGGTGTCGTCGGTGTCGACCAGTGTGGTGCCGGCGATGTGGACGCGCAGGCGACGCTTCGTCGGTCGGCAATCGACCCGGTGATATGGGTTCGGCGGGTAGTGGACGAGCTGGCGGCCCTCCTCCAGCCACGTGTCGGCCGCATGCCACGGCACATGGACGAAACCGGGTGCTTCGGGCACAGGCTCGTTGGGTAGCCCGTCAACCTCCGCTGCTGGAAATGCGTAGCTCAGTGGATGATTCCGTCGATGCACCAGCAACACCTGCTCGGTGTCGATCACCGTCTGCCCTTTGCGTAACGCCTGGACTCGCCGCGGATGGGGCTCGACGTATACCGGGTCGTCGGGCAGCGGTGGCGAGAACCACCCGGCGGGATCGTTGCTCAGCGGGCCTCGCCCGGCGACCAAGCTCATAGTTCCTCCACGCCTCAGCTTACAAATCGTGGCGGCGCTGTAAACACCGTCGAGCGATGGTTCGTGGCAGGGTATGGCCATGGCTGGACCACTGGAAGGCGTCAAAGTCGTCGAGCTCGGTGTCTGGGTGGCCGGCCCGGCCGCCGGCGCCATCCTGGCCGACTGGGGTGCCGACGTCGTCAAAATCGAGCCGCCGACCGGCGATCCTGGGCGCGCGTTTGGGCGCATGCTGGGGCTCGACTTGGAGATGAATCCGCCGTTCGAGATGGATAATCGCTCGAAGCGCAGCATCGTCCTCGACCTCACCAGCGATGACGGCCGCACAACTGTATTCGAATTGCTCAGTGGCGCAGACGCTTTCGTGACGAACATCCGGCTCGACGCGCTGCGGCGCCTCGGATTGGACTACGAATCGGTGGCGGCCGCCTTCCCCCGGCTGGTCTACGGGCTGATCACCGGCTACGGTGAAACCGGTCCCGATGCCGACCGGGCCGCCTACGACATCGCGGCGTTCTGGTCGCGCGCTGGAGTGGCTCATCTGCTGACCCGTCCCGGTGAAACGCCGCCGTTTCAACGCGGTGGCATGGGTGACCACATGGCCGGCATGACTCTCGCGGCCTCGATCTGCGCCGCACTGATCGCCCGCGGCCGAACGGGGACGGGGCAGCTGGTCACCACGTCGCTGTATCGCCAGGGCGCTTACACGGTGAGCTTCGACTTGAACACCTACCTGATGACGGGTCGCACCATCGCCGTCGGACAACGCGAATCGATGGGCAACCCGTGCATGAACAACTACACCGCCGGCGACGGGCGGCGCTTCTGGATCGTCGGCTTGCAGGGCGACCGGCACTGGCCGGCACTCTGCCGCGTGGTGGGACACCCGGATTGGCTGACCGATCCACGCTTTGCCGACGCCCGCGCACGCGCACACAACGCCGTGGAGCTCATCGCCCGACTCGACGACATCTTCGCGACCAAACCGCTTGACGAGTGGGCGCAGATCTTCGCCGGCGAACCGGAGTTCTTCTGGTCGCCGATCAACTCGATCGAGGACGTCGTCGCCGACCCGCAGTTCCACGCCGCAGGCGGCCTGATCGACGTGCCGGACGCACACGGAGCCGTCTCGATGGTCGCGACGCCCGCGGATTTCCACGGCACCCCATGGACGCCCCGGTCCATCGCACCAAAACTCGGCGAACACACTGAGGAAATCCTCGCCGAGGTGAAGGCGCGCCGGGCTGGTCGAAGCTGACCGACTTTACAGATCCGCCCGAAACTGTCACGCTGGGTGGGCCGGTTATACCCCGGCGTGCTCAATTCCGGAAACGCCGAAGGGATGCGATGACGACCTCCACCCAGGTGCACAACCCGTGCTCAACGGAGCAACTCAGCGATCCTTACCGGGGTGTGCTGAAGTATCGCCTCGACGTCGTCGCGACCACCGTCGTCGACGTGGTGCGCTCGGCCGGCGGATGGCTGTATGACCGGGCGGCGGCCGGCTGGGACGTGCGCGTGCTCCTGCCGAAGCTCCGTGATACCCGGCCGTTGCAGATCCTCGGCGTACACGCTGACGACCTCGGTGAGCACTTCGCGGCCGCGACCACACTGTGGCTGGGTCAGGGGTTGGCCGTCAGCGCTGACGTATTCGAAGCCGACCCACGTGTCCGCGAGTTGGTGTCCGAGGCCCTGGCCCACCGCCTCACAGAAGTCACGCTCTGGGATGACGGTTGGCCGTTGGCAGTTGGACGCCGGACGACCACTGTGCAGCACGTGCTGAGCGGAGCGGCGCGGACTTTCAAGGGTTACGCGCTTGCCGCGGCGGGGTTTTCAGCGCAGCCGGTTGGCCCCACCGAGACACTGCGCAGCGACATGGAAACGTGTTTGCCAATCCATTCAGATCTGGTACCGGTCGATGCACTCGGGCGCTGAGAAGGCTAGTCGAAGGTAATGAGTTGCCGAATGGCGGCGCCGCCGGCCAGATGGTCCATCGCCTCGTTGATGTCGTCGAGAGTGATCGTCGACGACACGAGCGATTCCACCGGTAGCCGGCCGGATCGCCACAGCTCCACAAAACGGGGAATGTCGCGGCTGGGCACCGCCGAGCCCAGGTAGCTGCCGATCAACGACCGCCCTTCGGCGACTAACTTCAACGGCGACAAGGTGATCCGAGCGTCGGGTGGCGGCAGACCGACCGTGATTGTCCGACCGCCCGGTGCGGTCAAGTCGATCGCCGTCTGCAACGCGGCCGGGTGTCCGACAGCCTCGATCGCCACGGCGGCCTTGACGCCGGCCTCGGCGGCCTGCTGCGGTGTATAGGCCTCGTGTGCGCCGGCGGCGCGGGCAGCCGCCAACTTCTCCGGCAGTTGGTCGACTCCGACAACCCGAACATCGTCGTAGGCCAATGCGGTCAGCACCGCGGCCATGCCCACCCCGCCGAGGCCGACGACCGCGACCGTCTGGCCGGGTTGCGGGACACCGACATTGAGCACCGCTCCACCGCCGGTCAGCACGGCGCAGCCGAGCAGCGCGGCAACGGGAGGGGGCACATCGTCGGGCACCGGTACGACGCTTGCCCGGTTGACCACGGCGCGAGTCGCGAACCCTGACACGCCGAGATGGTGATACACCGGCTGGCCATCACGGCTCAGCCGCATACCGCCGCCGAGCAAAGTGCCGGCAGTGTTGGCGGCGCTGCCCGGTTCGCACGGGGTAAGCCCTTCGGTGGCGCAGGCCGGGCAGCGCCCACAGCGCGGCAAAAACGCCATTACCACCCGCTGGCCGACCGCGACATCACTAACGCCGTCGCCGAGCTGCTCGACGACACCGGCCGCCTCGTGACCCAGCAGCATGGGCGTCGGCCGCACCCGGTTGCCGTCGACCACCGACAAGTCGGAATGACATACCCCGGCTGCTTCGATCTGAACGAGAAGCTCGCCCGCGGCAGGCGGTGCCAAATCCAGCTCGACCACATTGATCGGCTTCGAGCGCGCGTAGGGGCGCGGCCGTCCGATTTGCTCCAGCACGGCGCCCCGAATTCGAAACATGTTGGAATACAACCATGACGTCGGTCCCGCCTACACCCGACAACCTCACCAGCCGCGACTTTCCGGTGCACTGGCCGGTGCTCACCCGGTGGGCTGACAACGACATGTTCGGCCATCTCAACAACGCGGTCTACTACCAGCTGTTCGACACCGCGATCAACGGCTGGATCAACACCAACATCGAAGTGGAGCCGGTGACCATGCCGGCCCAAGGCATCGTCGCCGAGTCAGGCTGTCGCTATTTCTCCGAACTGCACTTTCCACAACGGCTGGTCGTCGGGCTGGCGGTGACTCGGCTCGGGCGCACCAGCGTCACCTATCGGCTCGGCCTCTTCCGGGCCGCCGAGGAACTCGCCGGGGACGAGCCGCAGGCGGTCGCCGCGCTTGGGCACTGGGTTCACGTCTACGTCGACCGGGTCAGCCGCAAACCGGTACCGATTCCCGACGCCATTCGAGCGCTCCTGGCTACCGCCTGCATCAGTTAGCTGAGTCGTCGCACGTATGCTCGGCCAATGCCGTTCGTAAGCAAGACGGTCGAAGTTGCCGCCGACGGCGCCTCGATCATGGGCATCGTCGCCGACTTCGAGTCCTACCCCCAGTGGAACGAGGAGATCGAAGGTCTCTGGGTGCTGGCCCGCTACGACGACGGGCGCCCCAGCCAGCTGCGCCTGGACATGGCTTGGCAGGGCATCGAGGGCACCTACATTCAGGCGGTGTACTACCCGAGCCCGACGCAGATTCAGACGGTCATGCAGCAGGGGGACCACTTCACCAAGCACGAGCAGTTGTTCAGCGTGGTGGAGATGGGCCCCACATCGCTGCTAACGGTCGACATGGACGTCGAGACCGAGATGTCGGTGCCCAGCCCAATGGTCAAGAAGATGGTCAACGACGTGTTGGACTACCTGGCCGAAAACCTCAAGCGGCGCGCCGAGCAGCTTGCCGCCAGCTCCTAACTAGCGCCAGATCCCCGTCCGTTCCAGCTTCTGGGTGAGCCGACGTGCTCCGTCGGTGAATTGCCACGCGGTGTGCTCGACGACAGCAGCGGTGTCGCGGCGGCGCAGCGCACTAATCAACTGCCGGTGATTATCCACCGCTGCCGGACCCCACTCCGGGTCGGCGGCATAGACCAGTGCGGGCATGTAGCGCGCGGCATGCAGCAAAAACCACGCCAGTTTGATCCGGCCGCTGGCCAGATTGAAGGCACGGTGAAACGCGAACTCCGCCGACGCGATCGCTTCAGTGTCGCCGGATCCGACAGCTGCGTTCAGCTCCTCGTTGAGGTGGTCGAGCTCGTCGATATCGGCGTCGGTGATGAGATCGGTGGCCGTGGCGGCCAGCTCCTTGGCGATCGTGGCCTGCAGCCAAAAAATGTCGGCGATGTCTTGGCGGGTCAGCGGCAGCACGACGTGGCCGCGGTGCGGTTCGAGCTGCACCATGCCCTCGCCGCGGAGCTTGAGCAGCGCCTCGCGGACCGGCGTGACGCTGACTCCTAGTTGGGCCGCGGTCTCGTCCAGCCGGATGAACGTGCCGGGACGCAGCGTGCCGGACATGATCGCGGCACGCAGATGCGCCGCGACCTCATCGGACAACTGCGCCCGCCGGAGGGGACGCCAGCTGCGCGGCTGTCGGGAAGGGGATGCCTTGAGGGGTGCGTTCACCAGGGTTTTCGGGACTTGTCTTTGCGGGCGTCAAGCCATAATGTGACCCACACAACACTATGTTTGATCAAATATCAACCCGCCCGCTAGCCGCGTAGCGAGAAGGGACAGCACTAGTTGACCGCGCTGATGACCGGGCAGACGGCCGCCTCCACCGAGCAGCCCTACCTCTCGCGACGGCAGAACTGGGTGAATCAACTCGAGCGGCATGCGCTGATGCAGCCGCAGGCGCCGGCGTTGAGATATCTGGGCAACACCCTGACCTGGGGGCAACTGCAGCGCCGCGTGACCGCGCTAGCCGATGCGCTGAGCCGTCGAGGGGTCGGCTTCGGCGATCGGGTGATGATCCTGATGCTCAACCGCCCGGAGTTCATGGAAGCGGTGCTGGCGGCCAACATGATCGGCGCGATCGCGGTCCCGGTGAACTTCCGGCTCACCCCGACCGAAGTCGCCTTCCTGGTCGGCGACTGCGAAGCGCACGTGATGGTCACCGAGCCGGTGCTGGCGACGGTGGCGACCGCTGTTCGGGACATGGAGCCGAACCTGAGCACGATCGTCGTCGCCGGTGGCGCTACCGAGGACGGCCTGCTGGGTTATGAAGACCTGGTCAACGAGACCGGCGATCCGCGCCCACCGGTCGACATCCCCAATGACTCGCCGGCGCTGATCATGTACACCTCCGGCACCACCGGCCGACCGAAGGGCGCTGTGCTGACCCACACCAATCTCGCCGGCCAGACGATGACGGCGCTCTACACGCACGGTGTCGACGTCAACGACGTCGGGTTCATCGGCGTCCCGTTCTTCCACATCGCCGGAATCGGCAACATGCTGACCGGCATGTTGCTCGGCATCCCGACGGTGATCCATCCGTTGGGCGCGTTCGACCCCGGCCAGCTGCTGGATGTGCTGGCGGCAGAGAAAGTCACCGGCATCTTCCTGGTGCCCGCACAGTGGCAGGCGGTATGCGCCGAACAGCAGGCCAATCCGCGCGACCTTCGGTTGCGGGTGATCTCGTGGGGCGCCGCACCGGCATCGGACACCCTGCTGCGGCAGATGTCGGAAACCTTCCCCGGCGCCCAAATTTTGGCGGCGTTCGGCCAAACCGAGATGTCGCCGGTCACCTGCATGCTGCTTGGCGAGGACGCCATCAGGAAGCGCGGATCGGTCGGCAAGGTGATTCCGACGGTCGCCGCCCGCGTGGTCGACGACAACATGAACGACGTACCGGTCGGCGAAGTCGGCGAAATCGTCTATCGCGCGCCCACCTTGATGAGCGGCTACTGGAACAACCCGGAAGCCACCGCCGAGGCGTTCGCCGGCGGCTGGTTCCATTCCGGCGATCTCGTGCGCATGGACGAGGAGGGCTACGTCTGGGTGGTCGACCGGAAAAAGGACATGATCATCTCCGGCGGCGAGAACATCTACTGCGCCGAGGTGGAAAACGTCCTCGCGAGCCACCCCGCCATCGTCGAAGTCGCCGTCATCGGACGAGCGGACGAGAAGTGGGGAGAGGTACCGATTGCCGTCGCAGCGGTGGGCCCCCGAAGCCAGTTGAGCCTCGCTGATCTTGACGAATTCCTCAGTGACCGGCTAGCGCGCTACAAGCATCCCAAGGGCCTGGAGATAGTAGAGGCACTGCCCCGCAACCCGGCCGGAAAGGTGCTCAAAACCGAGCTTCGCCGACGCTACGGCGCCGCACCGAAGCCCGGGTCAGGCCCCGAAAACAGCTGTCCTCCAGTGAGAACAGGTAACTGACGGTAACGACAATTTCACTATAGCTGCGACGGAAGGTCAATTGTGCGGATTGCGATGTGCGGCCCTCAGGGCATCGGGTACAGTCCTGTGGTCTCTCTTACTACCTGTGAGTAGGGAGGCGGCGGTCACACCACCCAGGGTCGGGGCAAGGAGGAGGCGTGCGACATGAACCGCCGCTACACCCGGGGGCTCGCGGTCGGATTGTGAGGGGGCAGTAGTGACGACGACGCAGCAGCCACGGCTCACCGACTATGTCCGTGACCAACTAGGCCCGCCGCTCTTAACCGTCGGCGGCTTCTTCCGTATGTGTGTGCTCACCGGCAAGGCGCTCTTTCACTGGCCGCCGCAATGGCGTGAGTTCATCTTGCAGTGCTGGTTCATCATGCGAGTCGGAATCTTGCCGACCATCGCGGTTTCCATTCCTTTGACGGTGCTGCTCACCTTCACGCTCAACGTGCTGCTGGCCCAAGCGGGTGCTGCCGACATCTCGGGCGCAGGTGCGGCGATCGGCGCGGTCACCCAGCTCGGCCCGCTGACCACCGTGCTGGTGGTGGCCGGTGCGGGCTCGACGGCCATCTGCGCCGACCTGGGTGCGCGCACAATCCGGGAAGAGATTGACGCGATGGAGGTGCTCGGCATCGACCCGATCCACCGGCTGGTCGTGCCCCGGGTCCTCGCGGCGACCGTCGTCGCCACCCTGCTGAACGGCTTAGTGATCATGGTGGGCCTAGTCGGCGGCTACATCTTCGGCGTCTACCTGCAAAACGTGTCGGGTGGCGCCTACCTCAGTTCGCTGACCTTGATCACCGGTTTGCCCGAAGTCGTCATCGCCACCGTCAAGGCCGCCGTTTTCGGACTTATCGCGGGCTTGGTCGGCTGCTATCGCGGGCTGACGGTCCGAGGTGGCTCCAAGGGACTAGGGGTGGCCGTCAACGAGACCGTGGTGCTGTGTGTGGTCGCGTTATACGCGGTCAACGTGATACTGACGACCATCGGTGTCCGATTCGGAACGGGGCGCTGACATGTCCACGATCGACGTACTGCGGTCCCGGTTTCCTCGAGCAACTCGCAACGTCAGCCGTTACGGCGGCGCAGCGGGCCGCGAATTGGGCCGGGTCGGGCAGATGGCCTGGTTTGCGGTCGAAGGCGGCATGGGCTTTGCCTGGGTGCTGCGTCATTACCGCAAGGAGGTGCTGCGGCTCATCGCCGAGATCGGCATGGGCACCGGCGCCATGGCTGTGGTGGGTGGCACCGTCGCGATCGTCGCTTTCGTGACGCTGTCCGGCAGCTCGCTCGTGGCCATCCAGGGCTTTGCGTCGCTGGGCTACATCGGTTTTGACGTGTTCACCGGTTTTTTCGCCGCACTGATCAACGTGCGCATCGCCGCCCCCGTCGTGACCGGGGTCGCCCTGGCGGCCACAGTGGGCGCCGGGGCGACTGCCGAGTTGGGTGCCATGCGGATCAGTGAGGAGATCGACGCGCTCGAGGTCATGGGCATCAAGTCGATCGCGTATTTGGTGTCCACCCGCGCCATGGCCGGTCTGATCGTGATCATCCCGCTGTATTCGGCGGCGATGCTGATGTCGTTCATCTCCCCGCAGCTCGTCACGACGGTCTTATACGGCCAGCCGTCGGGCACTTACGACCACTATTTCCGGTCGTTCCTGCGTCCCGAGGACGTGCTTTGGTCGTTCGTCGAGGCCATCATCATCGCCGGGCTGGTGATGCTCACGCACTGCTACTACGGCTACACCGCCAGCGGCGGCCCGGTCGGCGTCGGTGAGGCCGTCGGCCGGTCGATGCGGTTCTCGCTGGTTTCGGTTCAGGTCATTGCCCTGTTTGCCGCGTTGGCGCTCTACGGTGTCAACCCCAACTTCAACCTCACGATGTAACCGCCATGACGCATCCGCAAGGGAAAGAGAACGTTATTCGCACCCCGCCGTATAAGACGGCGGGGCTGGTGGCTTTGGTGCTCGCCCTGGTGGTGACGGGGCTGGTGTACTGGCAGTTCCGAGGCAATTTCACACCGAAGACGCCGCTGACCATGTTGTCTTCTCGGGCGGGTTTGGTGATGGACCCCGGCAACCCGGTCACCTATAACGGCGTCCAGATCGGCCGCGTCGGCAACATCTCCGAAGTGCAGCATGACGGCAAGCCCGCGGCGAAGTTCACGCTGAACGTGAATCCCAAGTACATCAATCTGATTCCGGCCAACGTGAACGCCAGCATCAGGGCCACCACAGTGTTCGGCAACAAGTATGTGGCGTTGACGTCGCCGAAAAACCCTAGCCCGCAGCGGATCACACCGCAGCACGTGATCGACGCAACGTCGGTGACGACGGAGATCAACACGTTGTTCCAGACGATCACGTCGATCTCCGAAAAGGTAGATCCGGTCAAGGTGAACCTGACGCTGAGCGCGGCCGCGCAGGCGTTCAACGGCCTGGGCTCCAAGTTTGGTCAGTCGTTGGTCAAGGCCAACTCAGTCCTCGACGACGTCAATCCTCAACAGCCGCAAGTTCGCCGCGACATCCAGCAGTTGGCGGCGCTCGGCGACACCTATGCCAATGCGGCACCGGATCTGCTCGACTTCCTCAACAACGCGGTGATCACGGCGCGCACGCTGCACCGCCAGGAAAAAGATCTGGATCAGGCCCTACTGGCTGCGGCCGGGTTAGGCAACACCGGTGAAGACATTTTCCGCAGGGGCGGACCGTATCTGGAGCGGGGAGCCGCGGACCTGGTTCCCACCGCCAAGCTGCTCGACACGTACAGCCCGGAGCTGTTCTGCACGATTCGCAACTATCACGATGTCGAACCCAAGATCTTCCAAGGTCTGGGCGGCCGCGGCGGCTATGCGCTGCGAACCGAGAGCGAGGCGCTGTCAGGGCTGGGATTCGTATTGACCCCTGCGGGCCTGACCGGCACCCTGCTCACAATGAATGCCCTGGGGCTCGTCGGGCTGATTGGTGGTGCACCGAACCCCTATGTCTACCCAGAGAACCTGCCGCGGGTGAACGCTCACGGCGGCCCGGGCGGTGCACCGGGCTGCTGGCAGAAAATCACGCGTGATTTCTGGCCCGCTCCCGAGCTGGTGATGGACACCGGCAACAGCGTCGCACCGTATAACCACATCGAGGTCGGCTCGCCGTACGCGATCGAGTACGTATGGGGCCGCCAGGTAGGGGACAACACGATCAACCCATGAAAATCACTGGTACCGCTGTCAGGCTCGGCATCATCGCGGTGGTGCTGCTGCTGTTCACTGTGCTGATCATTGTGGTGTTCGGTCAGATGCGCTTCGACCGGACCAACAGCTATACCGCGGAGTTCAGCAATGCCAGCGGGCTGCGCAATGGCCAGTTCGTCCGCGCCTCCGGAGTAGAGGTGGGCAAGGTCACAAACGTCAAGTTGATTGACGGCGGCCGGCGGGTTCAGGTGGACTTCAATGTCAACCGGGGGATACCGCTGTACCAGTCCACGACCGCGCAGATCCGCTATCAGGATCTCATCGGCAACCGCTACGTCGAACTCAAGCGCGGCCAGGGTGAGGGCGCCGACCGGGTGCTGCCTCCCGGAGGATTTATCCCGCTGTCGCGCACCTCCCCCGCCCTGGATCTCGACGCGCTGATCGGTGGTTTCAAGCCGCTGTTCCGGGCGCTCGATCCGGAAAAGGTGAACACGATCGCGTCGGCGATCATCACCGTGTTCCAGGGTCAAGGCGGGACCATCAACGACATCCTTGACCAGACAGCGCAATTGTCTTCCCATATCGCGGAGCGTGATCAAGCGATCGGCGAGGTGATCAAGAACCTCAACATCGTGCTCGACACCACGGCCAGACACCGCAAGCAGTTCGACCAGACTCTCGACAACTTCGAGAAGCTGATCACCGGGCTGAAGAACCACGCCGACCCGCTGGCCGCCGGTACCGCGAACATCAGCAACGCTGCCGGAACGGTCGCTGACCTGCTGGCCGACAACCGCGCTTTGCTGCACAAGGAGTTGAACTACCTAGAGGCCGTTCAGCAACCGATTATCGATAACGTTGACAAGTACGACGACCAGATTCGCAGGACACCGCCCGCGTTGAACCAAATCGGGCGTGCCATCGGCCTTTACGGCGACTGGGTGAACTTCTATGCCTGCGACATCACGATTAGGTGGAACGGGTTGCAGCCCGGTGGTCCGGTGCGCACAGTCAGGATTTGGCAGCAGCCGACGGGTAGGTGCACGCCGCAATGAGAACGCTCGAGCCTCCCAACCGGCTACGCATCGGGCTCATGGGTCTGGTGGTGGTGCTGATGATCGTGGCGTTCGGTCAAACCATGACCAGCG
>NZ_DASRBZ010000344.1:0-2128 GCF_035653355.1 Mycobacterium sp.
TATTGGGGCAACGTCAATCCGATCGGTCCGCGTAGCGTCTATGACGAGGCCAAGCGGTTCGCCGAGGCGCTGGTGTTCGCTCACTACCGCTCACGGGGTGCCGACGTGGCGGTGGCGCGGATCTTCAACACCTACGGTCCGCGTATGCGCCCCGACGACGGCCGGATGGTGCCCACCTTTTGCCGGCAGGCGCTGCTCAACGAGCCGATCACGGTAGCGGGCAGCGGCCACCAGACGCGCTCGCTCTGCCATGTCGACGACACGGTGGCGGCGCTGCTGGCGCTGGCTGCCAGCGACATCACCGGTCCGGTGAACATCGGCAACCCGACCGAGCTCACCGTGCTGCGGGTCGCCGAGTCGATTCGCGGCCACGCCGGTAGCACGTCCCCGATTCACTACGTGCCCGCAGCGCAAGACGATCCGCAGCGGCGCTGCCCGGATATCCGGGTGGCACGCGAACAACTGGGCTGGGAGCCGAAGGTCGGCCCCGAAGAAGGTCTGGCTGAAACGGTCGACTGGTTCCGCACCCAAATCGTGCCTCCCATCGCTGTTTAGCACCCGTTTAACGCGGAGAAGTGTGGGTACCGCTTACGGGAAGGTAACCACACATATGCCACTCAATCGGCGAGGGGAGACTCCGTGCGAATTCTCGGCGTCAACGCGGTCTTCCACGATCCAGCGGCGGCCCTGGTCGTCGATGGACAGATCGTCGCCGCCGCGGAAGAAGAGCGGTTCTCCCGACGCAAGCACGGCAAGCAGGCGGTGGCCTTTTCCACTTGGGAAATGCCCACCGCGGCAGCGAGATGGTGCCTGCAGCAGGGCGGGATCACCGCCGCGGACCTCGACGCCGTCGGCTACTCCTACGATCCGGCGCTAGCCGAGATGCCCGGCGGACCGCTGGAAGGCCAGGACCGCGACTGGGAACACCTGCGCACCCTGTATGCGCGCCGCGCGCCGCAGATTTTGTCCGCCGCGTTGCCCGGTCTGGATCCGGGCATCGTGCGCCATGTGCGCCACCATGTCGCGCATGCGGCCTCGGCTTCGCTGGCATCGCCGCAGCCCGACAGCGCGGTGCTCGTGGTCGACGGCCGTGGTGAAGCCACCTCTATGCTGGCCGGCGAATACCGCGATGGCAAGCTGGATATCCTTGCCTCCCAACGACTTCCGCATTCACTGGGCCTGCTGTATGAAAGCCTGACCGAGCATCTGGGGTTCAAGCGGTCCAGTGACGAATACAAAGTGATGGCGATGGCCTCCTACGGGAAGCCCACGTACGCCGACCGTCTGCGCGAGCTGGTATATGCCTGCGGCGACGGTACGTTTCGCACTGAGCCGGTCGACTGGACCGCGTTCGCCCCGCCGCGGGATCCCGCCGAGACAGCGCTGGATCCCGCGCATGCGGATCTGGCGTGCAGCGTGCAGCGTGTGCTCGAGCAGGTGCTGCTCGAGCTGGTCTCGTGGCTGGCCGGCCGGACCAACTCGGACACCCTTTGCCTGGCCGGGGGGGTGGCGCTGAACTGCGTGGCCAACACCGCCCTGTTCGACCACGGTGACTTCCGGGAAGTTTGGGTACAGCCGGCATCCGGAGACGCCGGTACCGCGCTCGGGGCCGCACTGGCGCTGGCCGCCGAGCACCGCGAGCCGATCGCCCCCATGCCCTCGGCATCGCTGGGTCGCGGCTGGTCCGACGACGACGTTGCCGCAGCGCTGCATGATGCCGACATCCACTATGAGCGTCCCGCCGATATCGCGGTCGCAGTCGCCGACGCGCTGGCGGACAATCTGCTGGTCGGCTGGTTCCAGGGCCGCTCGGAATTCGGGCCGAGAGCCTTGGGCAACAGGTCGCTTTTGGCCGATCCCCGCGACGCGGCAAACGTGGAGCGGCTCAACCGGGTCAAAGGTCGCGAGCAGTTTCGGCCGGTCGCGCCGATGGTGCTGGCCAAGCATGCGCCGCAGATCTTTTCGCGCGGACCATTGCCCAGCCCGTACATGCTTTTCGTCCACGACGTAGCTGAGGATTGGCGGGCGCGTATTCCCGCGGCCACCCACGTGGACGGCACGGCGCGGATCCAAACCGTCGACACCGACCAGCCGCTGCTGCACCGCATGATCAGCGAGTTCTCGTCGA
>NZ_DASRBZ010000345.1:0-4411 GCF_035653355.1 Mycobacterium sp.
GACCTCTTCGGCCACGTGAATGGCCGCTGGCTGGCCGAATACGACATTCCGCCGGATCGCGCGATCGACGGCGCGTTCCGGTCGTTGTTCGACCGAGCCGAAGCCCAGGTCCGCGACCTGATCACCGAAACGGCTGCCGCCGCTGCTGAGCGGGCCACCGACGAACAGCGCATCGGCGACCTCTACGCCAGCTTCCTCGACGAAGAGACCGTCGAACGCCGCGGTGTGCAACCGCTGCTCGAGGAGCTGGCGGCAATCGACGACGCCGCCGATTCCGACGCGCTGGCGGCCGTGCTCGGCGCCCTGCAACGGACCGGCGTCGGCGGCGGCGTCGGTCTCTACGTCGACACCGACGCCAAAAATTCCACCCGCTACCTGCTTCACGTCACGCAGTCGGGCATCGGGTTGCCCGACGAGTCCTACTACCGCGACGAGCAGCACGCGCAGATCCTGGCCGCCTACCCAGGCCACATCGCGCGGATGTTTGCGCTGGTCTATGGCGGCGACGCCCAAGACCACGTCGAGACCGCGGCGCGCATCGTGGCGCTAGAGTCCAAGCTGGCGGCGGCGCACTGGGACGTGGTGAAACGCCGAGACGTCGCCCTGACCTACAACCTGCGCACCTTTGCCGAGGTGCAGGCCGAGGCGGCCGGATTCGATTGGGCCGGCTGGCTCAGCGCGCTGGGCAGCACTCCGGAGCTGGCAGCGGAACTTGTTGTGCGCCAACCTGATTACCTCACTGCGTTCGCGCAGCTCTGGGGCAGCGAGCCTCTCGACGAGTGGAAGCGTTGGGCCCGTTGGCGGCTAATGCACTCCCGAGCTGGGATGCTCACCGATGCGCTGGTAAGCGAGGATTTCGACTTCTACGGTCGCACGCTAACCGGTGCCGAGCAGATTCGCGAGCGCTGGAAGCGCGGCGTATCGCTGGTGCAAAGCCTGATGGGTGACACAGTCGGAAAGCTCTATGTACAACGGCATTTTCCGCCGGAAGCGAAGGCCCGCATCGACACCTTGGTCGACAACCTGCGTGAGGCCTATCGGATCAGCATCACCAACCTGGACTGGATGACGCCGCAAACCCGCGAGCGTGCGCTGGCCAAGCTCGACAAGTTCACCCCGAAGGTCGGCTATCCCAACAAGTGGCGCGACTACTCCACGCTGGTGATCGACCGCGGCGACCTGTACGGCAACTACCGGCGCGGGTACGCGGTCAACTACGACCGCGAGCTGGCCAAGCTGGGCGGACCCGTCGATCGTGACGAGTGGTTCATGACGCCGCAAACGGTCAACGCCTACTACAACCCCGGCATGAACGAAATCGTCTTTCCCGCAGCCATTTTGCAGCCGCCTTTCTTCGACGCCGATGCCGACGACGCCGCCAACTACGGTGGAATCGGCGCGGTGATCGGACATGAGATCGGCCACGGCTTCGACGACCAGGGCGCCAAATACGACGGTGACGGCAACCTGGTCGACTGGTGGAGCGACGAAGACCGTGACGAGTTCGCCGCCCGCACCAAAGCTTTGATCGAGCAGTACGACGCCTACACCCCCCGGGGGCTCGGCGACGGCCACCACGTCAACGGGGCGTTCACGGTCGGCGAGAACATCGGCGATCTGGGCGGGCTGTCGATTGCGCTGCTGGCCTACCAGCTGTCGCTGAACGGCAAGCCCGCGCCGATCATCGACG
Source organism: Mycobacterium sp. (assembly GCF_035653355.1). Classification (GTDB taxonomy): domain Bacteria; phylum Actinomycetota; class Actinomycetes; order Mycobacteriales; family Mycobacteriaceae; genus Mycobacterium. The sequence continues at coordinate 1,691 of NZ_DASRBZ010000345.1, forward strand.
GCCTCACCGGTGTGCAGCGTGTGTTCTTCGGCTGGGCCCAGGTGTGGCGTACCAAAGCCCGCGAAGCCGAGGCGATCCGACGCCTGGCGGTCGACCCGCACTCGCCGCCGGAGTTTCGGTGCAACGGCGTGATCCGCAACATCGACGCGTTCTACGACGCGTTCGAGGTCACACCCGACGACCAGCTATACCTGCAGCCGCAGCGCCGCGTGCACATCTGGAACTAAAGCGGCTTAGATCTGCCAGTCGTTGGAGCCGTCGTTCTTGCTGTAGGTACCACCGCTGGAGTTCTTCACCACGATGGGATCACCGCTGCCGAAGTTGTCGAAGAACCACTTCGCGTTGGCCGGGCTGATGTTGATGCACCCGTGGCTGACGTCGCGCACACCCTGATCGGCCACCGACCACGGCGCGCTGTGCACGTAGTCGCCGCTGTTGTCGAACTGGACGGCGTCCTGAACGGTGACCTTGTAGCCGTACGTGGAGTTGACGGGCACACCGTAGGTGGATGAATCCATCACCACGGTGGCCTTCTTGTCGAGCACGTAGTAGGTGCCGTTCGGGGTCTGGTGGCCGCCCGACGACATCCCCATCGACATCGGGATGGTCTTTTCCACCTTCCCGTTGCGGGTGACGGTCATCGTGTGGCTGGCGTCGTCGGCCGTGGCCACCAGCGCGTCACCGGTGTGGAAGTCCGACACGGTGCCGGCTGCGTCGATGTGGACCGCGGTGTGGGCGGGCCAGAAGCTCAATGGACGCCACCGCACCTGGGTCGGAGTCATCCAGTAGAACTTGCCGGGCACTGGCGGCTCCGAGGAAATGTGGATCGCTTTTTCGGCCATCGCCTGGTCGGCGATGGGCCGCTGGAAATTGATGACGATCGGCTTGGCCACACCGACGGTCGCGCCGTTGACCGGGCTGAACGACGGCGGCAGGAACGGCGGCTCACCTACGAACGGTGTGGGGTCCTGCCCGGCGGCGGGCCCGGACGGTGTCGCAACAGGCTGGGCCGGCGCCGCCGGCGGCGGGGCGGCTGGGTCGCCGGGAGGCGGTGGTGCTGCCAAAGGATCACCTGCAGGCGGTGCCACGGGCGCGGCGGGCGGGGGCGGTGGCGGTGCGTCACCCGGGCCCGGGTCGACAACGCCCGGATCACCGGGCGGCTGGTCGGGGTCGGCCAGCGCCGGGCCGGTGCCCAGCACCACCACAGCAGCCAACGCGCCCGTGCTGAGAGCGGCGAGAAGCGTGCCTCTCGTCGATCGCGACATATGCATACCTCCAGTCACAGTCTGCAGCCCAGTGTCGCATAGCCCCGCAGCCGACTTTGCCTGCAGCGACCGCCGAACGGCCGGAGAACAGCCCCATAGTGCCGTCTGACCTGCAGTGTCGATCGCCGGCAAGCGGCCGCTGTCACGGCCGCTCGGCCAGTTGAGCGACGTCGAACAGCTGCCGGCTGGCCGCCATGCCACCAAGTGCGGCACCCATCAGGACCGCCGAGGCGGCCAGCATCACCGGCACGCTGCGTTCGTAGAGCAGTCCCCCGGCCAACGAGCCGGCCATGATGCCGACCTGGAAGGCCGCCATATACATGCCGGATGCACCGTCAGGGTCGTCGGCTCCGGCGCGCATCGCCGCGGCTTGCAGCATCGGGGACACCGCGTTGGCCGCGGCGCCCCACAGCGCGATGGCAGCAGTGCCGATCAGCGCGGTCGCCGTGGTGGGCGAGCCGAACGACAATGCGGTCAGCAGGAACAACGCCGCCCACAGGCCGCCCATGCAGCTGACCACGGCGGCTTTGGGCCGACGGTCCGATGGCCAGGCCACCACCGGCATCGCCAGCAGGCCGGCAATCCCGTAGGCGGCCAGCAGCCACGCCAGATTCGGACCGCGCACTCCGACGACGTCGCGGATGACCACCACGATGTACGTGTAAGCGATGTAGTGGCCGGTGACGGCGACCAACGTGAGCAGGCTCACCCGGATCAGCCGCCTGTTGCGGTGGTGGCGGGCCCGCGGGCCGACGGTGGCGAGTTGGTCGTCGGTGAGCACCATCGCCGGCAATACCGCCCAAGCCGCGACAGTGACGGCTGCCGCCGCCGCGGTGATGCACACGACCGCCAGCCGCCAGCCCCACAGCAAGCTCATCGCCGCAGTCGCCGGGCTGCCGACCACGACGGCCAGGCTGATGCCCACATACACGACCGTCGTCGCGCGTCCCGAGTGGCTGGCCGGCACTAGCCGAGTGGCGATCGGGGCGACCACCGACAACATCAGGCCATGGGTGACCGCGCACAACACCCGGCCGAGGGCCAGCATCGAGAAGGTGGGCGCCACGGCGGAGATCGCCTGCGAGGCAGTCAGGCACACCAAAGTCACCAAAAGGGTCCGTCGCCGCGGCCAGTGCGCGGTCCAGCGCACCAGCGGGATCGTGGTCACCGCGGCGACCAGTGCATACCAGGCCAGCAGCGTGCCGACCAGGGGGACGCTGACATGCAGGTCGCGGGCGATCGCAGGCAGCGCACCGACTGGCAGGATTTCAGCAGTGACGTAAATAAAGGCGGCAGCCGCCAGCACGGTCAACTGAACCGCGATCCGCGGGGTCCATGGCCCGGCGCGGCCGCTGTCGGCGCCGATCATGCGGGCTGCAGCGTCGAGTGGGCGGCGGCGCGATCGCGCCGCTCCCTCGGTATGCGCCTGCCCCACGGGCACTACTCAACCATGGGT
>NZ_DASRBZ010000346.1:0-2630 GCF_035653355.1 Mycobacterium sp.
CAAGCTCGCCGTGGTGGGTCTCGGAATCATCGTGGCGTTCATCGTTTTCTGCTATGCGGGTCCGCTGATCTATCACACTGACCAGGTACACATCGAGCTGTCTCAGGCCGCGCTAGCGCCCTCCGCTGCGCATCCGCTGGGCACCAACGAGGTGGGCTACGACCAACTCGGCAGGTTGATGGTCGGCGGCCAGACCTCCCTAGAGGTGGGAGTCGCCGCTGCCTTGCTGGCCACCTTCTTCGGCACGGTGTGGGGCGCGATTGCCGGTTACGCAGGTGGTCTCATCGATTCCGCGATGATGCGCGTTGTCGATGCGCTGCTCGCGGTGCCTGCGCTGTTCCTGCTGTTGTTCCTCGCCTCGATCGCCCGCCCCACACCTGGGCTGCTGATCTTGGTGATTGCCCTGGTGTCTTGGCTTGGTCCGGCGCGCTTGGTACGTGGCGCCGCATTGAGCCTGCGTACGCGGGACTTCGTGACATCGGCACGGCTGATGGGTGGCGGGCCGTGGCGCGCTGTCTTCCGGCACATCGCACCGAACGCCATCGGCACCGTGGTCGTGAATGCGACCTTCCAGGTGGCAGACGCGATCCTGATCCTGGCCGCGCTGAGCTTCCTCGGCCTCGGTATACCGCCACCTGCCGCGAACTGGGGAGATATGCTCTCCAGCGGCATTAGCTATACCTACGCCGGTTACTGGTGGCTGATCTACCCACCGGGCTTGGCCATTGTCTGTGTCGTGATCGCGTTCAACTTCCTCGGTGACGCATTACGGGATTCATTCGACGTTCGGTTACAAAAGAGGTAGACCGGTGAATCCTGTGGTGACTGTTGTCGACCTACACACTGATATCACACTGCGCAAGGGTGTGGTGCACCCGGTAGGCGGTGTAAATTTCATCGTCCGCGAAGGCGAAAGTCTTGGCATTGTCGGTGAGTCCGGTTGCGGTAAGACCATGACGGCGCTTTCGATCATGCGACTGTTACCACCTGGTGGTAAAATCGTTAGTGGCTCGATCGCGCTGGGGGACGTCAATCTCACCGCTCTGGACGAAGCCGGTATGCGTAAAGTCCGCGGCAACCGGATCGGCATGATTTTCCAGGATCCGATGACGTCGCTGAACCCATGCTTGACTATTGGCGATCAGGTTTCAGAAACCGTTCTGCTGCACCGGGAAGTGACCCGGGAACAAGCGCGCGAGCGCGCCGCTGAGGTGCTCGACCTCGTCGGGCTGCCGCACGCCAGAGAACGGATGAACTCCTACCCGCACCTACTGTCTGGCGGAATGCGCCAGCGCGTGGTTATCGCGATGGCGCTGGCTTGCGAGCCCGAACTGTTGATTGCCGACGAACCGACAACGGCGCTTGATGCCACCATCCAGAAGCAAATACTTGAGCTCATCGATGATCTGCGTCGCCGTCTGGGCATGGCGGTCATTTTGGTGACGCATGACCTCGGTGTCATCGCCGGACACACCGATCGGGTAGCGGTGATGTACGCGGGAAAGATCGTGGAGACCAGCCCGACTCCGGAGCTGTTCGCCAACCCGCGGCATCCCTACACTGAAGCGCTTTTCCGTGCACGACCCGAGAATGTGGATCCGGACCGCAGGCTTTACGCTATTCCGGGCCTGCCGCCCGATTTATCGGACCCTCCGCGCGGCTGCCGGTTCGCCGTGCGCTGTGCCTATGCCACCGACGAATGCCGGGCCCAAGAGCCCGAGCTCACCGCCAGCAACCACTCGTTCGCCTGCTTCCACCCACTGGACAGCAAACAACAGGTGGCGCCGAACCCGCCTACGCCACTGGCGACCACTCAGCAAGCCGCCCCTGTTCTGGAGGTACGCAACCTCGTCCGGGAATTTCCCGTCACTTCGAACGGTGTGCTGCAACGCAAAATCGGTGCAATAAGCGCGGTGGCGGACGTGTCGTTTACCGTCAGCGCCGAAGAGACGTTCGGTCTTGTCGGTGAATCAGGCTGCGGCAAGAGTACCGTCAGCAGGTTGCTCGTCGCCGCCGACACGCCAACGTCCGGCTCGATCATTTTCGACGGCGTGGAGATCACCGGCAAATCTAATCGGGAGCTTCGCAAATATCGCGGAAATTTCCAGCTGATGTTCCAGGATCCTTACGCTTCGCTGGATCCTCGCATGCGCGTGGGCTCAATCCTGCGTGAACCACTGGTTATTCAGCATCGCGGATCCACCGTTGAGCAGGAAAACACTGTGGTCAGGTTGCTCGACGAGGTAGGGCTGCCGCGCACCGCCGTGCATCAATACCCCCATGAATTCTCCGGTGGGCAGCGTCAACGTATCGGGCTTGCCCGCGCGCTCGCGTTGCGACCGAAATTGATCGTGGCAGATGAGCCGGTGTCCGCCCTGGACGTTTCGGTGCAGGCGCAAATCCTCAACCTGATGCGGGACCTGCAACGTGAACACCAGCTGACCTATGTGTTCATCTCGCATGACCTGTCCGTAGTGCGTTATGTGGCCACCACCATCGGCGTGATGTACCTGGGCAAGCTGGTGGAAATCGGTCCGGCCGAGCAGGTGTACACAGCTGCAGTGCATCCCTACACGCGAGGCTTGATCGATACAATTCCGCTGGCTGATCCTGAACGCGAACGGCACAAG
>NZ_DASRBZ010000347.1:0-3885 GCF_035653355.1 Mycobacterium sp.
CCTCTGGCGTATCGGGGGAAGTGGTTACCGTCGCGCCCTGGTGTCCCAGTTCCACGATGGGCGACCGCTCCGCCAGCTGGCGTTCGAGCTCGGCGATGCGTTTCTCGGGATCGTCCTGGTCGTCCATCAGCAAATGCTCCCACCGGTACGCCGCTGCCGCAGGAAATCACCGAAGCCCGCAGCGACGCAAAGGATCAGCGAGGCACCATCACACGGCGTCGTCGATATTTCGGCTCTTGGGCGCCGTCGCGTCCTCAACCGGCATGACCGCGTCGATGCTGCCGTCGCCGACCTCGTTGAGGGCACTATGCCTGCGGCCCCAACCCAGATAGAAGATCAAGGCGACCGTTACCCACACCGTGAAGCCGACCCACGTGTACCAATGCAGGCTGGACAGAATGTAGACGCATGCCGCCACTGAAAGGATCGGTGTGATCGGGTAGCCGGGAACCTTGAAACCGCGGGGCAACTCGGGTTCTCGGACTCGCAGCACGATCACACCCACCGACACCACGATGAACGCAATCAGCGTGCCGATGGAGACGATTTCAGCCAGGTTCTCCAGTGGCACGAGACCGGCCAACAGCGCCAGAACCACCGAGACGATGACGGTGTTGCTGACGGGTGTCATCATGCGCGGGCTGACCTTGGCGAACGTCGTCGGCAGTAGCCCGTCGCGGCCCACCGCGAACAAGATCCGGGTCTGGCCGTACATCGTCACTAAAGTGACGGAGAAAATGGATATCACCGCGCCGGCAGCTAAAATGGTGCTGCCGAAGACGTTTCCGGTGATGTGCTCCAAGATCGCGGCGAGGTCGGCCTCTTGGCCTTTGAAATCTTGCCACGGCTGGCTGCCCATCGCGGCCATCGCCACGAGGATGTAGAAAGCGGTCACGATGAGCATCGCCGCGATGATCGCCCGCGGCATCGTGTGTTGCGGGTCCTTGACCTCATCACCGGCGGTCGACACCGCGTCGAGTCCGATGTAGGTGAAAAAGATTGTGCCTGCCGCCAAGCTGATGCCCGAGACACCGAACGGCGCGAAGTCGGCGAAACGCTCCGACCTGAACGCGGTGAACGCGATAGCGGCGAACATCAGCAGCACGGCGAGCTTTATCACCACCATCACGGCGTTGACCTTCGCCGATTCGCTGACACCGCGGATCAACAGGACCGCGCACATCGCGATCAACACGATGGCCGGCAGGTTGACCACGCCAGGCCTGGTATCCCACGGCGCAGCTGAAATGATCTGCGGCAGTTCGAATGCGAAGACGTTGTCGAACAACTTGTTGAGGTACTGACTCCACCCAACGGCAACCGCGGCGGTTGACACACCGTATTCCAGCAGCAGGCATGCCGCGACGCCCACTGCCGCGAGTTCGCCGAGGATGGCGTAGGAATACGAGTAGGCCGACCCGGAAACCGGTACCGCCGACGCCAGCTCGGCATAGCAGATAGCAGTGAGTCCGGCCGCGATGCCGGCGAGCACAAACGAGACGACCACTGCCGGACCGGCTTGCGGTACCGACACCGACAGGACGACGAAGATGCCGGTGCCGACCGTCGAGCCGACACCGAACATGGTGAGCTGAAACGTTCCCAGGCTGCGTCGCAGATGATCTGAGGCGCCGTGGGCGACGGGTGCGTCGCTCACCGGCCGGCGCCGCAGCATCTGCTGTGCCAAGCTGTGCGCCGGCATGGTGCCTCCTACGCGGGATGGTCCGAGTATGACTGCGTGCCACCCGGCACGCCGCCATTTCGCCCTCCCGCCCGGGCAACCACAGCGCAGACCGCATCGGCAAGGGCCGCCGGGTCGTTGTCGGCGGCCGCGCCGCTGTCTGCGGTGATGATCTCGACGAGCGCCGAGGTGCGCGACACCACCGCCGGTGTGCCGGTCGGCGATGAAACCGGTGAAGTCGACCGGCAGTCCGGCGGCTTGCCGTTGCAACCGGGGCCGCAGCGGGCCCTCGCCGACGACAACCCAGGCGGGCAGGTCGGTTCCAGAACAGCGCATACTTGGAGCCGTGACGACGCCCGAGCGCTCTTTACCGGGCCATGCGCACATGCGCGTGGAGAGTCTGTTGCGTTACCCGGTGAAGTCGATGCTCGGCGAAATCGTGACCGAGATGTTCGTCGACGAGCGTGGCGCCGAAGGAGACCGTCGGCTAGCGGTGGTCGACGCGGTCACCGGCCGGGTGGCGAGCGCCAAGCAGCCCCGCTTGTGGCGGCAGCTTCTGCAGTTCACCGCCAGCAAAGACGACGGGCGGGTTCGCATTCAGCTGCCCGACCGCACGTGCGTGGCCGCCGACGACCCCGGGATCGACGACCTGCTGTCCCGGTTACTGGGCAGGCCAGTCCGCCTGGTCAGCAAGCGCTCGCCGGGAGCCACACTGGAACGGCCCGACCCGGAGAAGGTGCTCGAGTTAGGCGTCGACGCCGACGTCGAAGCCCGCATCGTCGAAATCGCCGGCGCGACGCCGGGCGATTCGTTCACCGACCTTGCCCCCCTGCACGCCATCACCACCGCCACGCTGGAGCGGGTCGGGGCGGAGGCGTTGCGCTATCGGCCGAACCTGGTGATCGCGACACCACTCGGGTACCCGCCGTACGCGGAAAACGACTGGCCGGGAAAGGAACTGGCTGTCGGTGAGACGCGGTTGCGGGTTCTCAAGCCGACATCACGGTGTGCGGTGCCCACGCTGGGGCACGGTCCGCTTCCGCCGGCTCCGCAAGCGCTCCGCACCTTGGTCGCGGAAAACCGGGTGGCTTCAGCGGGATCGGCGCCGTTGCCCTGCGCCGGGGCGTACCTGAAGGTGCTGGACGCAGGCATCATTCGCACCGGCGACCCGGTCACCCTGCAGTAGCGACTGCCGGTGTGATCAGCTGGGCATGGTCGCGACGATGTTCTGCCGCTCTTGGACAGCTGCTGTGGCTCTAGATACCCACATCGGGGCCGTCGCCGGGAGCCGGTGAATCTGCCTCTGGCGCAGGCGGTTCCGGAACCGCAGCATCGGCCGGTGCTGGATCAGCTGCTGGCGCTTCGGGTTCCACAGCGCCGACTAGAACGGGCGCTTCCTCAGGCGCGGGATTGTCCTCTATCGCCTCAGGGTCCACCGGCAGGAACATGTGGTGGGTGAACTGCGGTTGATAGGCGCCCGCACCACCGATTTTCACGCCGCCGCCTTCACCGCTGGATACCGAGGTACCGTCCGGCAGCGTCACCGCCGTGTGGCCGCTGTTCCAGCCGATCACCAAAGCGCCAGGGGCAGTCCCGTACTGGAAACCCCGGGCCAGCAAGGCGGACTCCTCGTTTCCCGTATTGAACCGGTTTCCGAAGACCGGCCTGTCGGTGGCCGCATTCGACACCCAGGAAGCCAGACCGGAGCAGTCGGTACCGGCAGGCGAGTCTCCGCCCGTCACATACGGGGTACCCGACACCTGCTGAATAAGGGACATCACCGTAGCTAAAACAAACATGCGCCGGGACACTAACAACACCATTGCGTGACCACCAAAATATGTGGTGGCCATCACGATTCATGTCAATTAGTGGCTCCAGTTACAGAACGAAGAATCTCCGCTTTGTTGCACTGAATTCAGAACCGCTGTGTAAAGCAGCGATGTGGCTTGCCATTTCACGGGCGATCGCTGCGACGTGCATTAATCCCTGGAACAAAAGTAGGGAATTTGGAGACGGAAGTGCTTGTATTCCAGTAGCTTTCGGTTAATCCGTGGCGACTCGCTTGATGACGCGGGCGGTAGCCCTTTCGATTAGGTGCTGACGTTCGACCGGATTGCGTTGGCGTTGAGCCCGTTGCAGTACCGGGCGAATCGTGATGCCCTGCTCGTAAGCCATCACCACCCGCGGATCCACATAGGAAC
>NZ_DASRBZ010000348.1:0-12607 GCF_035653355.1 Mycobacterium sp.
CACGACCCCGGCGTCAGGATGCTGATGGGACCGACACGCAAACGGGACCTGACGGCCGCGGTGATCGCCACCGCGGTGGTCGGCTATCTGCTGGTGGTGTTGTTGTACCGGTGGTTTCCGCCGATCACGGTGTGGACGGGCCTGTCGCTGCTGGCCATCGCCGCAGCCGAGGCGGTGTGGGGACGGTATGTGCGAACCAAAATCAACGACGGCGAGATCGGCGACGGGCCCGGCTGGCTGCATCCGTTGGCAGTGGCCCGCAGTGTGATGATCGCCAAGGCCTCGGCGTGGGTGGGCGCCGTGGTGCTGGGCTGGTGGATGGGGGTGCTGGTGTACCTCCTGCCGCGGCGCTCGACGCTGCGGGTGGCCGGCGAGGACACCGCCGGCGCCGTGGTCGCGGCCGCGTGCGCCCTGGCCCTGCTCGTCGCCGCGCTGTGGCTGCAGCATTGCTGCAGATCGCCGAGCGACCCCACCAAACGAGGCGAAGGCACCGAAAGCTGACGGGGTAATGGGCCCGGTTGAGAATCGCCGGTACGCGACCGACACGCGCATTGACCTCGGGCCGGTACAGTCAGGCCATGACCGTTCTGTCCCGCGGCGCCCGGGTACGGCGCGGCGGCCGCAGGCCGGGTTGGCTGCTGTTGACGGCGTTGCTGGTCCTCGCCATCGGGGCCAGTTCCGCACTCGTGTTCACCAATCGGGTGGAACTCCTCAAGCTCGCGGTGATCCTGGCGCTGTGGGCCGCCGTCGTCGCTGCGTTCGCGTCGGTGATCTATCGCCGGCAAAGCGACGTGGACCAGGCGCGGGTGCGGGATCTCAAACTGGTTTACGACTTGCAGCTGGATCGGGAAATCTCTGCTCGCCGCGAATACGAGCTGACAGTCGAATCGCAGCTGCGCCGCGAGCTGGCATCCGAACTTCGCGCCCAGGCTGCCGACGAGGTGGCGGCGCTGCGGGCGGAATTGGCAGCGCTGCGCACCAACCTCGAGATCTTGTTCGATGCCGAGCTAAGTCAGCGCCCTGCCCTGGAGACCGAGCGCACCACGGTACGCGGTTACAGCGAGTGGGATCGGGAGGACGAGACCCCGCGCGAGCGGGCCAATCGGGTGGCTTCGGTGCGGGCGGAAGAAATGGCCAACCAGCCCGAAGACAGCTCGATCATCGACGTGCCCGAGGAACCGCTGCTGCCGCCCCGACCGGCGGCGCCCGAACCCGCGGCCGAGGCGTATCCAGTGGCCGGGGCTTATCGGGCGGCCGAGACACGCTCGCCAGCTCCCGAGGCTTATCCCGCCGACGGCTACCGCGGTTCGCATTGGCGGCCAACAGAAGACAGCGGCTGGTCGCCACGGGTGCGACAATCCGATCAGGCTGACTGGTCGCGAGCCGGGCGGTCCGAGGAACGCAGCTGGTCTGCGCAAGAGCGCTTCCCGCCGCAGCCGCACCGCCACGCCGAGCCTCAGCATGACATTCCGACGCCACCGTCGCAGCCGCGGGTCGAACCCCGCTACGTGGCGCCACAGCCGGAACCTGAACCCGTGGCGCCGCAGCCTGAACCCGAGCGGTCGCCGCGCGATTGGTATGCCCCGCCCGAGGAGGCACCGCAGCGTCGCGAACCGGCTGACGAATGGCAGCCCGTCGGCACCGAGGGCCAATGGCTTCCCCCAGGAGCGCCGGGCAGCAACTGGGTGTCCGATCAAGCCGACAGCCGAATTGCCGCCGCCCACATGCCCACTGGGTCGACCACCTCCAGTCAGCCCGTTCCCGAGCCGCGGAGGGGTCGACACGCCGGCCCCACCGAGCCGCCGGTTCCCCCGGCGGGAGGAACCTCAGGCGCCTCGGGCGACAGCCGGCGGCCCCGACATTCGGCCGATTACGAGGGCTACGGCGCCCCTACACCGACACCGCCACCAGCGCCACCACCGACCACGCCTGAGCCCCCGCGTCGGCACCGCAGCCTCGATGACTCCTCGGACGGCCCGTCCTCCGGTGGTCAATCAGTCGCCGAACTGCTGGCGAGGTTGCAAGCCCAGCCCACCGGCGGCAGGCGTCGCCGCCGCGAAGAGTGATGTACACCGCATCGCGTCAAAAGGACGGGTCCGGGTAAAGTCATAGCGACCGTCCGGTACCCGCGCCGCGGGACTGGAACGAACCAAGAAACTTTGTGAGGGCCGTTTCTGCGATGGTGCAGTTCGACGGATTGCGCCCGGCCCGGCTCAAGGTGGGCATCATCTCGGCCGGAAGGGTAGGCACCGCACTGGGTGTGGCGCTGGAACGCGTCGACCATGTCGTGGTCGCGTGCAGCGCTGTGTCCGAGGCATCCCGGCAACGGGCCGAGCGCTGGCTGCCCGACACCCCGATAGCCTCTGCCCCGGACGTTGCCGACAGCGCCGAGCTGCTCCTCTTGGCGGTGCCGGACAGGGAGCTGGCCGGGCTGGTGTCCGGCCTGGCCGCCACCTCGGCGGTGCGGCCGGGCACGATCGTCGCGCACACATCAGGGCCCAACGGCATAGGCGTGCTGGCGCCGCTGACCGACTGCATTCCGTTGGCCATCCACCCCGCAATGACCTTCACCGGCTCCGACGAGGACATCTCCCGCCTGGGGGACACCTGCTTCGGCATCACTGCCGCCGACGACGTCGGCTACGCGGTCGCGCAGTCACTGGTCCTCGAGATTGGTGGCGAGCCGTTCCGAATCGGTGAAGACGCCCGTCAGCTCTACCACGCCGCGCTGGCCCATGCCGGCAACCACATCGTCACTGTGCTCGCCGACGCACTGGACGCGCTTCGCGCCGCATTGCCTGGAGAACTAGGTCTCGACGACCCTGACGGCGTCGCCGAACGAGTCATCGGACCACTGGCCCGGGCCGCGCTGGAGAACACCCTGGAACGCGGGCAGGCCGCACTCACCGGACCGGTTGCACGCGGCGACGCCAACACTGTCGCAAGCCATTTGACTGCAATGGCCGACGTTGCGCCCGCGCTGGCCCAGGCGTACCGCGACAACGCGCTGCGCACCGCGCAGCGCGCGCATGCTCCCGACGCCGTCTTCGAGGTGCTGGCGCGGTGATGCCCAAGAGCCCGGCGAAGTTCAACGCCGGCGAACTCAACGTGTACTCGGCGCCTGCCGACGTCGCGCAGGTCAGCCGGGCGCTGCGCCACACCGGCCGGCGAGTCATGTTGGTGCCCACCATGGGCGCGCTGCACGATGGGCACTTGGCTTTGATCCGCGCGGCCAAGCGGGTGCCCGGCTCGGTCGTGGTGGTCTCGATCTTCGTCAACCCGTTGCAGTTTGGCGCCGACGAAGACCTCGCCGCCTACCCGCGCACCATCGACGACGACCTGGCGCTGCTGCGGGAACAAGGGGTCGAGGTGGCGTTCACCCCGACCGTCGCGGCCATGTACCCCGACGGCCCGCGCACCGCGGTGCATCCGGGTCCGCTGGGTGCTGACCTCGAAGGGGCCGCTCGGCCAACGCATTTCGCCGGCATGTTGACCGTGGTGCTCAAGCTGCTCCAGATTGTGCGGCCGGACCGGGTGTTCTTCGGCGAGAAGGACTATCAGCAGTTGGTGCTGGTACGGCACATGGTGGCAGACCTGAACCTGGAAGTCCGGGTTATCGGGGTGCCGATCATCCGCGAACACAACGGGCTGGCCATGTCGTCACGCAACCGCTACCTCGACCCTGCGCAGAGGGAAGCAGCCACGGCGCTGTCGGCGGCCATGGTGGCCGGCAGGCACGCCGCCTCGCGCGGCGCGAACGCCGCGCTGGCCGCAGCACGCTCCGTGCTCGATGCAGTGCCCTCGATCGAGGTCGACTACCTGCAGGTGCGTGACAGCGCGCTCGGCCCCGCGCCCGCCAGTGGTCCGGGTCGGCTGCTGGTCGCCGCCCGGCTCGGCAAGACCAGGCTTTTGGACAACATCGCCATCGAAATAGGTACTCACACCGACAATAACGGGCAGGCGCCCGGCGGCAATCTGAGCTGCGAAACACGTTGGAGGAACTGATGTTAAGGACGATGCTCAAGTCGAAGATCCATCGCGCCACCGTCACTCAAGCCGATCTCCATTACGTCGGCTCGGTGACCATCGACGCCGACCTGATGGACGCCGCCGACTTGCTCGAGGGTGAGCAGGTCACGATCGTTGACATCGACAACGGTGCCCGGCTCGTCACCTACGCGATTACCGGGGAGCGGGGTAGCGGCGTGATCGGGATCAACGGCGCCGCAGCACATCTGGTGCATCCCGGCGATCTGGTGATCCTTATCGCGTACGCGACCATGGACGACGCTGAGGCCCGCAGCTATCAGCCGCGGATCGTCTTCGTCGACAAGCACAATCGCCCGATCGACCTTGGGCACGATCCCGCTTTCGTACCCGCCGACGCGTCCGAACTCCTTTCCCCGCGGTAGTCGTGCTCCTCGCAATCGACGTCCGAAACATGCATACCGTGGTCGGGCTGATCTCCGGGTCCAAAGACCACGCAAAAGTGGTGCAGCAGTGGCGCATTCGCACCGAGTCAGAGGTCACGGCCGACGAGTTGGCGCTGACGATCGACGGGCTGATCGGCGAAGACTCCGAGCGGCTCACCGGCGCCGCCGCCCTATCCACCGTTCCTTCGGTGCTCCACGAGCTGCGCATCATGCTCGACCAGTACTGGCCCTCGGTGCCGCACGTGCTGATCGAGCCCGGGGTGCGTACCGGCATCCCGCTTTTGGTCGACAACCCCAAAGAAGTCGGCGCTGATCGGATCGTCAACTGCCTGGCCGCTTTCCACAAGTTCGGAACGGCGGCGATCGTCGTCGATTTCGGGTCGTCCATCTGCGTCGACGTGGTGTCGGCCAAAGGCGAGTTCCTCGGCGGCGCGATCGCGCCCGGCGTGCAAGTGTCCTCCGATGCCGCCGCGGCCCGCTCCGCCGCATTGCGCCGAGTCGAACTGGCCAGGCCACGTTCGGTGGTGGGCAAGAACACCGTCGAGTGCATGCAAGCCGGAGCGGTGTTCGGCTTCGCCGGCTTAGTCGACGGCCTGGTGCAACGCATTCGCGAAGACATGGACGGTTTCGCCGCCGGCGACGTCGCAGTGGTGGCCACCGGGCACACCGCACCGCTGCTGCTGCCCGAACTGCACACCGTCGACCACTACGACCAGCACCTGACCCTGCACGGCTTGCGGCTGGTCTTCGAACGCAACCGCGACAGCCAGCGCGGCCGCCTCAAGACGGCACGCTGAGAGGCCTCACGCGAAACAGACGCCACGGTTGCTGTCAAGACGCGGACCACGACCATGGCTCCTGTTTCGCGGCTTCGACCGCGCATTCGACGCGCCATCTGCTCCTTTAAGCTGGCACGTCGTGAGCTCCGCCGACGAGGACCGTCCTCAAGACCTTCCCGAGCAGTTCCGGATCCGCCGGGACAAGCGCGCTCGGCTGTTGGCGGAGGGCCATGACCCTTACCCGGTCGCCGTAGAGCGGACCCACACGCTGGCCCAGATTCGCGCCGCCTATCCCGATCTGCCCGCCGACACCGCAACCGGCGAATTCGTCGGCGTCGCCGGCCGAGTGATCTTCATCCGCAACTCCGGCAAGCTGTGCTTTGCGACACTGCAAGAAGGCGACGGCACAAAGCTGCAGGCGATGATCAGCTTGGCCAAGGTCGGCCAGGACGCGCTGGATGCGTGGAAGGCCGATGTCGATATCGGCGACATCGTCTACCTGCACGGCGAAGTGATCAGCTCACGCCGCGGCGAATTGTCCGTACTTGCCGACCGCTGGCAGATGGCGTCGAAGTCGCTGCGGCCGTTGCCGGTCGCGTACAAGGAGATGAACGAAGAGTCGCGAGTGCGGCAGCGCTACGTCGACCTGATCGTTCGTCCGCAGGCGCGCGAAGTAGCGCGGCTGCGGATTGCCGTGATCCGCGCCCTGCGGGCCGGCCTGGAAACTCGCGGTTTTCTCGAGGTCGAAACCCCGATGTTGCAGACTTTGGCCGGCGGTGCGGCGGCGCGGCCTTTCGTAACCCACTCCAATGCGCTCGACATCGATCTATACCTGCGGATCGCCCCCGAACTGTTCCTGAAGCGCTGCGTGGTAGGCGGGTTCGACAAGGTCTTTGAACTAAATCGCGTGTTCCGAAACGAAGGAGCAGATTCGACTCATTCCCCTGAATTTTCCATGCTCGAGACCTACCAAGCCTACGGAACCTATGAGGATTCCGCCGTAGTCACCCGCGAGCTTATTCAACAGGTGGCCGACGAGGCGATCGGCACCAGAGAACTACCGATGCCTGACGGCAGTGTCTATGACATCGACGGAGAATGGGCGTCGATACAAATGTATCCGTCGTTGTCGACCGCGCTCGGAGAAGAGATCACTACCGACACGACAGTTGAGCACTTGCGCAGCATTGCCGAACGGCTTGGCGTTGAGATCCATCCCAGCTACGGGCACGGCAAGCTCATCGAGGAATTGTGGGAGCACAGCGTCGGCGCCCGTCTTACCGCGCCCACATTTGTCAAAGATTTCCCGGTGGAGACGACGCCGTTGACCCGCCAACATCGCAGTATCCCGGGCGTCACCGAGAAGTGGGATCTCTACCTGCGGGGAATCGAACTAGCCACGGGATACTCCGAATTGATCGACCCGGTCGTGCAGCGCGAACGGTTCGCCGCGCAGGCGCGCGCCGCGGCCGCCGGCGACGACGAGGCGATGAGCCTCGACGAGGATTTTCTGGCGGCGCTGGAGTATGCGATGCCGCCATGCACCGGAACCGGAATGGGTGTTGACCGATTGTTGATGGCTTTGACTGGCCTGTCAATTAGGGAGACAGTTTTGTTCCCTATTGTTCGACCGCTCAGCAACTGAGGCGACGGCGTTAACTCTGGGATTGAATAAACCGCCTTCTTATGGCAGATTAGTGCAACGGGGACACAATCCGACTTGCACAGTAAGTGCTCAGGAAGATGCGGTAGAGGGTGAACTAATGGCGAAGAAAGTGACCGTCACGTTGATCGATGATTTTGACGGTGAGGCTCCCGCCGATGAAACGGTCGAATTCGGGCTCGACGGGGTGACCTATGAGATTGACCTTTCGAGTAAGAATGCTGCGAAACTGCGTAACGACCTGAAGCAATGGGTGGAAGCCGGTCGCCGGGTCGGCGGTCGGCGACGTGGGCGCGCCGGCTCGGGTCGCGGCCGCGGCACAATTGACCGCGAGCAGAGCGCAGCGATCCGGGAATGGGCTCGCCGCAACGGGCACAACGTGTCCTCTCGAGGCCGCATCCCGGCCGACATCATCGACGCATTCCACGCGGCAACCTGACATTGCAGCCGGCGCTGGGCTCGAGGCCTTGGCGCCGGCACATTTTTCGCTGGTGGCGAACTGATCACCCGGTAGCGCGGGAAAGCTTTTGAGGGTTTTCCGCGTTGGTCTGTTGCGTTCGTGTTTCAAGCGTGAGACGTGCGCTGCGGTCAGTAGCGCATAGGTAGGAACCTCGGGCAGCGGCCCATTACAGTGGATGGCAGGTACGCGTGCCGACCGCTGTACCGATGGTGAGGGAGAGCAGGTAACCACCGATGTTTGAACGATTTACCGACCGAGCCCGCAGGGTCGTCGTCCTGGCGCAAGAAGAGGCCCGGATGCTCAACCACAACTACATCGGGACCGAGCACATCCTGTTGGGCCTGATCCACGAAGGTGAAGGCGTAGCCGCAAAGTCGCTGGAGTCGCTGGGAATTTCGCTGGAGGGCGTCCGCAGCCAGGTCGAGGAGATCATCGGGCAGGGCCAGCAGGCGCCGTCGGGACACATTCCGTTTACTCCGCGTGCCAAGAAGGTGCTGGAGCTCTCCCTGCGCGAGGCGCTGCAGTTGGGCCACAACTACATCGGCACTGAGCACATTCTGCTCGGCCTGATCCGTGAGGGTGAGGGTGTGGCCGCGCAGGTGCTGGTCAAGCTGGGCGCAGAGCTGACCCGGGTTCGCCAGCAGGTCATCCAGCTGCTGTCCGGCTACCAGGGCAAGGAGACCGCTGAAGCCGGCACGGGTGGCCGTGGCGGCGAGTCGGGCAGCCCGTCGACGTCGCTGGTGCTTGACCAGTTCGGCCGCAACCTGACCGCGGCGGCGATGGAGGGCAAGCTCGACCCGGTCATCGGCCGTGAGAAGGAAATCGAGCGGGTCATGCAGGTGCTGTCGCGGCGCACCAAGAACAACCCGGTGCTGATCGGCGAGCCCGGTGTCGGCAAGACCGCGGTCGTCGAGGGCCTGGCCCAGAAGATCGTGCACGGCGACGTTCCGGAGACGCTGAAGGACAAGCAGCTCTACACGCTGGACCTGGGCTCACTGGTTGCTGGTTCGCGCTACCGCGGTGACTTCGAAGAGCGCCTGAAGAAGGTGCTCAAAGAGATCAACACCCGCGGCGACATCATCCTGTTCATCGACGAGCTGCACACGCTGGTCGGTGCCGGAGCCGCTGAGGGCGCGATCGACGCCGCGTCGATCCTGAAGCCCAAGCTGGCCCGAGGTGAGTTGCAGACCATCGGCGCCACCACGCTCGACGAGTACCGCAAATACATCGAGAAGGACGCCGCGCTGGAGCGCCGCTTCCAGCCCGTGCAGGTCGGCGAGCCGACGGTCGAGCACACGATCGAGATCCTGAAGGGTCTGCGCGACCGCTACGAGGCGCACCACCGGGTGTCGATCACCGACGGCGCGATGGTGGCGGCCGCCACGCTGGCCGACCGCTACATCAACGACCGGTTCCTGCCGGACAAGGCCATCGACCTGATCGACGAGGCCGGTGCCCGGATGCGGATCCGCCGGATGACCGCGCCGCCGGACCTGCGCGAGTTCGACGAGAAGATCGCCGAGGCCCGCCGCGAGAAGGAGTCGGCGATCGACGCGCAGGACTTCGAGAAGGCCGCCGCGCTGCGTGATCGCGAGAAGCAACTGGTGGCACAGCGCGCCGAGCGCGAAAAGCAATGGCGCTCCGGTGATTTGGACGTAGTCGCCGAGGTCGACGACGAGCAGATCGCCGAGGTGCTTGGCAACTGGACCGGTATCCCGGTGTTCAAGCTGACCGAGGCCGAGACCACGCGGCTGCTGCGCATGGAAGAGGAGCTGCACAAGCGAATCATCGGCCAGGAGGACGCGGTCAAGGCCGTCTCGAAGGCGATCCGCCGCACCCGCGCCGGGTTGAAGGACCCCAAGCGCCCGTCCGGTTCGTTCATCTTCGCCGGCCCGTCCGGTGTGGGTAAGACCGAGCTGTCCAAGGCGCTGGCGGAGTTCCTGTTCGGCGACGACGACGCGCTGATCCAGATCGACATGGGCGAGTTCCACGACCGGTTCACCGCGTCGCGGTTGTTCGGCGCCCCGCCCGGATACGTCGGCTACGAGGAGGGCGGCCAGCTCACCGAGAAGGTGCGGCGCAAGCCGTTCTCGGTGGTGTTGTTCGACGAAATCGAGAAGGCGCACCAGGAGATCTACAACAGCCTGTTGCAGGTGCTGGAGGACGGCCGGCTCACCGACGGGCAGGGCCGCACGGTGGACTTCAAGAACACCGTGCTGATCTTCACGTCCAACCTCGGCACCGCCGACATCTCCAAAGCGGTCGGTCTGGGCTTCTCCCCGGGCGGTGGTGAGAACAACTACGAGCGGATGAAGCAGAAGGTCAACGACGAGCTCAAGAAGCACTTCCGCCCTGAGTTCCTCAACCGCATCGACGACATCATCGTGTTCCACCAGCTGACTCGCGACGAGATCATCCGGATGGTCGAGCTGATGATCGGCCGGGTGGAAAAGCAGCTCAAGAGCAAGGACATGTCGTTGGTGCTGACCGACAAGGCCAAGGCGCTGCTGGCCAAGCGCGGCTTCGATCCGGTGCTGGGTGCTCGTCCGCTGCGGCGCACCATCCAGCGTGAGATCGAGGACGCGCTCTCCGAGAAGATCCTCTTCGAGGAGGTTGGTCCGGGCCAGCTCGTCACCGTCGACGTGGACAACTGGGACGGTGAGGGGTCCGGCGAGGACGCGGTGTTCACGTTCACCGGAACACCGAAGCCGGCCACGCCCCCCGAGCCGGATCTGGCCAAGGCCGGTGCGCACAGTGCAGGCGGCCCGACCCAGCAGTAGAGCTCGCTGAGCGGCCAGTTATCGCACGGTTTTCCCGAAATCTCGTGTGATAATTGGCCGTTCGCGGATTATTCGCCGGGGCTACTTGGCTGCCAACGTTTTTCGATGTTGGCCAGCTTCCAGTAGGCGATTGCGCCGAGCCAGGTTACGGCGAACAGGCCGACGATCGCCAGCCCGGCATTGTTCAAGTCGATCGAGCTGATCCAACTGGTGACCGGGTCCACCCACTGCAGATCGTCGTGCAAAATCGACACGAGCTCGATCGAGCCGATCAGCAGCGCGACCGCGATCGAAAGCGCGGTGATGGTGAAGTTGTAGTAGATCTTGCGGATCGGCTGCATAAAGGCCCAGTCATAGGCCGCCGTCATCAGCAAGCCGTCCAGCGTGTCCATCAGGCTCATCCCGGCCGCGAACAACAGCGGCAGCACCAGGATCGCGTACCACGGCAGCCCGGCGGCGGCACCGGTGCCGGCCAGCGCCAACAGTGCAACCTCTGTCGCGGTGTCGAAGCCGAGGCCGAATAGCACGCCCACCGGGTAAATCTGGACCGGGCGTTTGATGCGGTTCATGATCGGCCGGAGCAGACGTGCCAGAAATCCGCGGTCGTCGAGCGCCGCGTGGAGCTCCTCGTCGCAGTAGCAGCCGCGCCGAAGTTTTGCGAACGCACGGGTTATCCCGACCAGCGCAACGATGTTCATAGCCGCGATGAGGTAGAGAAACAAGCCGGAAGCCACGGCCCTGGCGATGTCGAGCGCATGTCGGGCCGAGGAGCCCTCGTCGGCCAGCACGCCTACTGCACGAGCACCGACGACGACGAGCACCGCCATGATCAACACAATGGTGGAATGGCCCATGGCAAACCAGAATCCGACCGATTTCGGTTTGGGCTGATCGCCGCGTTGGCTTGATTGTCCGGCTCCTCCTCGGGCCGCTTCGCGGCCCGCATCGTCGCCGTCCGACATGAGCTTGCGCGTGGTGTTGTCGATGGCGGCGATGTGGTCTGCGTCGAACGCATGCCGGAGGCCGAACAGATAGGCGGTGAAGCCCAGTCCGACACCGAAGATTTCGGTTCCGACACGGTAGCGGTGCGGCGCGATGCCCAGCACCAGCGTCGCGAAGCCGGCGACATGCATCAGCGCGATGACACCGAACAGCACGCCGATCTCGATGCGGTCGCGGCGATCCCAGGTCGACGTCACGGCCCGGATACGCCCGCGAAAACCAGCCGGCTCAGTAGACGAATGCCCTACCGCCATCGACTCGACCGCCTTCCGGGATTGCGCGTCCCATCTGCGATGTGTGCACGGGAAGGTCTGGCTTCCAACGCCGAAACGCTGGTCACAGTGGCGCGACCGCACCGGAATATGCACCGGTTTCCTCGCCGTTCACACGATTACCCGCGACTGAGGCTATATCGCCAGGCCCGTCGCGCCGTAACTGGGTCCGCCGTTCAGCGTTGCGCAGCCAGGAGCGCGAAGATCTGCTTGGCGATCCGCAACGTCCAGCCGGTCACAGTCGGACCGTGGTCACGCGGCCAGTTCAGCTGCAAGCTCACCACCCACGGCTGTCCGGTCTTGTCGACGGCATACCAGCTGAAGGTCAGATCACCCGGCAACCCGCCAGCTTTGGCGGCGACGTACGGCCACTCATGAGGGTCGAGATCGATACCCGGGGCGGCTGAAAGTATCTGCTTGACGAGGGCGGCTTTGCCGACCGCGGCGGCTTGAAGTGCCACGTGCACTCGACAGATATCTTCGGCATTGCCATACCATTCCGCGCCGTAACCCGAGGCAGGGGTGTGGGCGCGGCTCGGATCTGGTTGGTAGGTGCGGGAATTCGCCTGCCGCAGCAATTGTGCGCGCACTTGAGGAGTGGCTTGCTTCCACTGCTGGCGCAGATCGGGCTTGCCCCAGCCGACCGAGAACAGCTCATACATCGTCGGGAACGGCGTCATCGCGGCCGGATCGTGATGGCCGGCGTCGGCCAGCGCTTTTTCGACAGCCGGGGTGCCGACTTTCCCGATCAGCATGTCGGTGGCCATATTGTCGCTGGTCGCGATCATCTTCTCGGCGGCGGTCCGCACTGAAACCTGTGCTCCCACCGGTAGTTCCAATCCCGACGACCCGACCGCCTTGCCTTTCTCGGTGACGGTCATCTGGTCGTCCCAGGACACCGTTCCGGCCTTGACCGCCTCAGCCACGGCGTAAAGCACGTACAACTTGAATATCGATGCCAGCGGAAGGGATTGCGTGGTGTTGGTGCCCGCAATCCGCTCGCAGCGGCCGTCATTGACTTTGGCGGCCTGGTACGAGTACCGGGCTCCGGTCTTGCTCAACGTGGCATCGAGATCACGCCACGAAGAGATCGTCGGAGTCTGCGTAACCACATCGAAGCGGTCGACCAGGGTGGCGTCGTTGGTGTGGATCTCGATGTTTTGTCGCGCGCCATACGAGCTGACCAGATGCAGCGTGGCCGCGCCCGCAGTGATATCG
>NZ_DASRBZ010000349.1:0-5697 GCF_035653355.1 Mycobacterium sp.
CCCAAAGCCTCGGTGAGCCGGGCGGGCACACGATGATCGAGCCGTGGCTGATGATGAACTGGCATCGGGTCATGGACTGGCTTTTGTTGGCCCCCACGCTGTCTGCTCAAGAAGCGCTTGAGTGGGGTCTGCTCAACAAGGTGGTACCACGAGAAGAGCTCGAGGCGACCGTCGAGGACATGGCGCGCCGGATCGCCCAGATCCCTTTAACGACGTTGATGGCGGTGAAGAACAACGTGAAGCGGGCCTGGGAACTGATGGGGATGCGCGTCCATCTCCAGGTCAGCCACATCTTGACCAACATGGTCGGCGCGGCGTCCGATGTTCAGGCCCGGCGAGCCGAGCTACTGCAGTCAGGGTTGAAGCCACGCGATTTTGTCGATCGTGAGGAATCCGACGCCCCGCCAACGTGACGCTGTAGTCACATTCGGGCCCGATCGTGACGATAGCGTCACGCTCGAGGAGGGGCGAGCCCAGTTAGCGGCTCATCTCCCCGGCGACCCTGCGCCCGGCAGCGTGGCGGGCCGCGACGTAGCCGAACACCATCGAGGCTGCGATGCTGGCGCCCGCGCCCGGATACGTTCGGCCCATCACCGTCGCGGTGGTGTTGCCGGTCGCGTAGAGACCCTCGATCGCCCGGTCCTGCTCGTCGAGTACCTGGGCGTGCTCGTCGGTGATCACACCCCCGCAGGTGCCCACGTCGGCCGGATAGACCTTGGTCGCGTAGTACGGTGCCCGGTCCAGCGGGCCAATCGAGGCGTTCGGCCGATACCCGGGATCGCCCAGGCAGTCGTTATACGCAGACTGGCCACGGCCGAAGTCGGGATCGAGGCCCTTGGCCGCGAACCGATTAAACCGCTCGATAGTCTGCGCCAATCTGTCTGCAGGAACGTCTATTTCCCGAGCCAGCGCACCGATGGTGTCGCCGCGTTTGACGTGGCCGCGTTCGATCAGCTCAGGAGGCAGGCGACGCTTCAGTGGGTTTGCGCCCGCCACATACCGGCGCACGTAACCGTCGTCGAAAACCATCCAGCACGGCACCGCCTTGTTCGCGTACATGGCCTTGCCGACTTCAACGTAGGAGTTCGACTCGTTGCAGAACCGCCGACCTGTCGAGTCGACGTAGATGGCCCCCGGCCGCTGCCGGCCCACGCCCAGCGAACCGGCCACCGCACCGCCGTCGGAAATGAAAACCGAAGGCAGCCACCACGCTTCGTCCAATAGGTCGGTTTTCGCGCCAAGACGCATCGCGGTCTGCAGCACCTCGCCGGTGTCGCCGGCGTTGGCGATTGACCACCTTGCCTCGTTGGGCTGGTCACCGCTGTAGCGGCGCCGCATGTCGGCGTTGTGGCCAAAACCGCCGGCCGCCAAGAGGACGCCCTTCCTCGCGGCGACATTCAACGCCGAGCCGTCGCGCACCACGCGCGCGCCGACAACTCGACCGTCCTCGACGACAAGGTCATCCATCGCGGTGTTCGTCCACACGGGAGGCGTACCGTCACTCAGATCGATCAGTGCCTTGAGCATTTGCGCGATCAGTGATGCGCCGTTGGTCAGTATGGTGCGGCGCCGGACCCGCGCCGCGGTAGTGCGCAAGAACACCCGCGACGCCACGGCGAACGCACGCGGTGCACGGTTGAAGTACTGCACAGAACGCAACTCGTTCGTCTTCACCACGAACCCGTAGTTCTTGGCCAGCGGCGGCTGAACCTTGTCGCGCCACTCGCCAAGTTGGGCAGCGTCGAACGGGACTCCCTCGACCGCGCGGCCGACTTCGTTGCCGCCCTTGTGGTTGGGGTAGTAGTCGCTCCAGCCTACGCACCGCTCGAGGCGAATACCCTTGCGCAGCAGGAAATTCATCATCTCGTAGCCAGCGGTCAGGAACATCTCGCGTCGGGCGAGCGACGAGGCCGCACCGATGTCCCCCACCACGTCGGCAAGGTAGGCAAGCCCGTCCTCATGCGAATCAGCGATGCCCTCGAGGCGCATCACCGGATTGTTGGGCAGCCACACAATTCCGCCGGAAAGCCCCGTCGACCCACCGAGCAGGGCCTGCTTCTCCACGATCAGCGGCTGTAGGCCCGAGTCAAGTGCCGCCAGCCCGGCGACCATTCCTCCCCCTCCGCTTCCCGCAATGAGCAAGTCGACGGACTCATCCCAGTGGCCGGTCATTGCAGCCCCAAGTCGGCCACCGGTACGTCGATCGTGGTGTTTGTCTTCTGGATCGCAGGCACCAGCGTGTCGTACGGCAGGCCGGCCAGGAAGCCGTCGATGACGCGCTCGAAATTGGAGATCAGCCCTTCGATTTGGTCGGACAGGCGCATGTACTCGAATCCGCGTGAGTGCAGTCCTTTTTGCTGTCGCGGCAAATTGGAGAAGTCCTGCGCGGGAATCGGCGGCCAGCGCGGGTCGTCGGGCGCCATCGGCTCGGGCGGGGTCGGCTTTCCGGTCACCCGGTCCAGTGGGATACGGGTGAGCGACCAGATTTCGAACAATGTCTGCTCGGGGCCAAGCGGACGGATCCGGTACGACGAGGCGCTGCTGTAGGTGGGCAACAAGAAATAGTGCGGGAAGCAAAAGCCGATCGCGTCTGTAATCCCACGCCGGTCCAGTTCATTGAGGTCGGGCATGTCGCAGCCGCGGGCCCGATGCCATGCGACGACCGCGTCGTTCAGCGTGCTGCGCCAAGTGGCCATCGCCTCCCTGGGGTCGGCGGGCAGCTCGATATTCTGCAGGCCCTCGGCGATGCGGATGTCGTTTTCGTGTGTCATGCCACCCATGCCTTCACCGAGCGTGCGCATGAAGTACAGGTTGGTCTGGATCAGGTTCCGTCCGGGCGGCGAGCCGTTGCCGGAGGTAGGCAACAGTTGGGGATGTGTCTGCGGAACGTGATAGCCCTCCATGAACGCCGCCGTCGCAACCTTCCAGTTCACCGGTAGCAGACAGGATTGCCACCACTCGGTGCGTAGCGACTCCACCTTCCAGGCGTCGTAGATGGAGGCGAACGGTTCAAGGCACTCGCGCAAACCCGGGGCGCCGTCGTCGAGGTTGATCCACGCGCATCCGCCCCACAGTTCGCACCGGACCGCAACCAGTCGCAGATCCTCGGGGCAGACGTTGTGCTCGGCGAACACCTCGGAGCGCGGCAGATACGTGTTGTCTCCGTTGAGCCCCCAGCACCAGCCGTGGAATGGGCAGACGAAGCTGCGCCGGGTCCCGTTGCCCTCCACTATTTTTACCCCGCGATGACGGCATGCGTTGTGGTAGGCGCGCACGGTTTCGGCGTCGATGCGTACCACGATGATCGACTCGTCGAGGATCTCGTACTCGACGAAGTCGCCCGGCTTGGGGATCTCCTCGAGCCGACACGCCATCTGCCACACCCGCGGCCAGAACAGTTCGGTTTCCAGCGCGTAGAACTCTTCGCTGTAGTACCGCTGCTTGGGAATCCGATCCGGAACCTCCACCGCCCACGGCACCGGCAGAGGCGTCCACTTCTTCGTTGTCGTCATAGGTATCCCTCGCTCACTTCACACGATTCGCGACGTCCGCCCGTGCCAGTAGCGGTCGCGGATCCGCCGCTTGTAGAGCTTTCCGTTCGGGTCGCGGGGCAATTGTGGGTCGAACTCGACTGTGCGCGGGCACTTGTAGCCGGCAAGGTGGCCTCGGCAGTACGCGATCAGCTCCGCCTCGAGGGCCGGGCCGGGCGTGACACCATCGGCCGGTTGGACCACGGCCTTGACTTCTTCCCCGAATTCGTCGTTGGGAACGCCGAATACCGCCGCGTCGACCACCTTGGGATGCATCACCAGCAGGTTCTCCGCCTCCTGCGGGTAGATGTTTACGCCGCCCGAGACGATCATGAACGTCGATCGGTCTGTGAGATACAGGTAGCCGTCTTCGTCGACGTAGCCCACGTCGCCCAGCGTGCGCCAACCGCGTTCGTTGCAGATCGACGCCGTCTTGGCCGGATCCTTGAAGTACTCGAAGTCGGGGCCGCCCTCGAAGTAGATCTCGCCCGGCTCGCCGACGGGAAGCTCACGTCCGTCGTCACCGACGATATGCACCGCCGTGAGCGGCTTACCAACCGAGCCGGGGTGGGCCAGCCATTCGTCGGGCCCGATCGTCGTGCCCGCGAACCCCTCGGTACCACCGTAGTATTCGTGGATGATCGGGCCGAACCACTTCATCATCGCCTGCTTGACGTCGACGGAGCAGGGAGCGGCGGCGTGCAAGACGCACTTCAGGCTCGAGACATCGTATTGCTGGCGCACCGGCTCGGGCAGTTTGAGCATCCGCACGAACATCGTCGGTACGAACTGGGCATGCGTGACCTGGTGGGCCTCGATCAGCCGAAGCACGGTCTCGGCGTCGAACTTCTCCATGAGTATTGTCGCTGCGCCGACACGGTTGACTGCCATGGTGTAGTTGACGCCGGCCGCGTGGTACAGCGGCGCCGGCGAGAGATACACACTCGACGCGTCCATGCCGTAGCGGTGGCGTAGCGCCAATTCCAGCACCGCCTGGGCCCACGACCCGTTCTCCGTGGGCAGCGGGCGGCGTACCGCCTTGGGCCGCCCGGTGGTTCCGGACGAGTAGAGCATCTCGGTCCCGTCGGATGGCGGCGGAGGATCGCCGGCCGCTACCAAGGCATCCTCGTAGTTGCGCCAGCCCGCCAGCCGGCCCCCGACGCTGACGAAAACGTCCAGCCCGGGACAGCTGTCGAGGATTCGAGGCCCAAGCTCCGCGAAAGAGGAGTCGACAAACAGCGCGCGTGCCTCGCAGTCGGAGACGATGTAAGCCACCTCGTCGAAAGTGAGGTGCGTGTTGACCGGCGTGTAGTACAGGCCGGAAAGCTGGCAGCCCCAAGTGATCTCGAGGAACTCCGAGCGGTTCGGCAGCACGATGGCCACATCGTCGCCGCAGCGCAGACCCGCCTCGTGCAACAGCGCGGCGACGGCCTGGCTGCGGGTGTACAGCTCTGCGTACGACATCCGCTTACCGTCCGCGACGATCAGCGCCGGGGACTGCGGCGCGTCTCTCGCGTGGTCGGCAATGTTCACCGACAATCCTTACGCCTGCGCGGATTCCGCTGCTTCTGATGCCGCTGCCTGGCGGCGCGCCATCTCCGACGGTTTGATCTTGCCTTGGAGCACCTGCTGCACCAGGGCTTGCACGTCGGCGCTCAGCGACGCCAGCGCTACCAGGTCGTTGGAGCTCTGCCAATGCACCCGCATGCCCATCAATTCCCAGGCCCGCTTCAAATTGGCCTTGGTTGCCAAAAGTGTCGTCAACGGAGCCTGGGCGATGTGACGGGCGATGGCCTCGACACGCGCTTCGAGTTCGTCGCGCGGGACCACCTCGTTGACCAGACCGATGGCCAGTGCTTTCTGCGCGTCGATGATCTCCGCCAAGTACAGGTAATAGGCCGCCCGACGCCAGTTCATGAAAACCCAGGGCTCGATGGAGCATTCACCGGACGGCATGCCGAAACCCTGCAGGGGCGGATACTGGAAGTAGGCATCGTCGGATGCGATGACGATGTCGGTGGTCAGCCCGTAATGGGTGCCGCCGCCGACGCAGTAGCCGTGCACCTGCGCGATCGTCGGCTTGGAGAACTCCCACAAGTTCAGCACCGGTTTGACGAACAGGTCGGTCTGCGGCTTCCACGGCGTGCCGGTGTGTTTGAAGCCCTCG
>NZ_DASRBZ010000350.1:0-6069 GCF_035653355.1 Mycobacterium sp.
GATCTTGGACGAGGGCCAGCGGTCCGGTGCGCAAAATTTCCAGGGTGGTCACGGCTGCTCTCCTATGCGGCTCGGAACTGGACCCACATGCCCGGTGTCAATAGCGCCGGGTTGGGGCGGTCGATATCCCACAGCACCGCGTCGGTGTGGCCGATCAGCTGCCATCCGCCCGGCGATCGGCGTGGGTAGATCCCGCTGAATTCGCCGGCCAACCCTACCGACCCGGCGGGCACCGATGTCCGCGGTTCGAAGCGCCGCGGTACCGCTAGCCGCGGATCGCCGCCGACCAGGTAGGCGAAGCCCGGAGTAAAGCCGGCGAAACCGACTCGCCACGGTGTTGTGGTGTGCGCGTTGATGACCTGCGCGGTGGTCAGGCCGGTGAGGTCGGCAACCTCGGTGAGATCCGCGCCGTCGTAGACGACGTCGATCACCACGTCGACCCGGCCGTCCGGCGGAGCGGTCTCAACCGCATCCGGGCTGATCTGCAGCTTGCGCAGGCGGTGACGGGTGACTCCCTGATAGCGGTTGCCGTCGAGCTTGACCAGCACCGTGCGGGCCGCCGGCACGATGTCGAGCACCCCGGGCAGCGCTGCTTCGCGCAGCGCAGCGGTGGCCGCCAGGACGTCGGCGCTGCTGTCGAACTGCAATAGCAGCGCTTGGTCGCCGTAGTCGATCACGCTCTGGGCGACGATCGGGTCTGTTGCCACGCTCATTACTCGACGGTAACCCCGGTTTGGGTGCGGCGACGAGAAATTTTCGAGCACTGCCAGAGGTGCCTTAGTGAACACTCAGACGCCGCCCCGGGCGACCCCCGAAAGCCCTAGGCCGCGACGATTTTGGCGATCAGGGGCGGTAGTTGGTCGGCCACCAAGGGGTAGCTCAGCGGCGAGGCGAAGGCGATCGCGCCGGCCTGCTCTTTGGTGGTGAAGATGCTGTGCGACCGCAACGCCGCCACGTCGGCGTTGGCGAGCAGCGCCTGTTGGTCGTCGGCGCTGTCGGTCGTCCAGATCAGCACGTCGGCGCCCTCCAGCGTGGTCCTGATCTGGTTTCGTGGAATGAACGCACGCTGACCATCGACCGCGAACGGTTTAGTGCTGTCGGCGACGACCAAGCCCATCAGGGTCAAAAAGTCGGTTCGCCAGCCCGGCAGGGTCGCCACCACGTTGTCCTGGTACAGGCTGCCCTGAAGTAATAACACCTTCTTGTTCTTGAATTGCGGGTTCTGGTCGGCCACGGTGCGGAACTTGGTGTCGACGCCGTCGATCAACGCCTTTATCTGGTCGGCTTGGAAAACGGCTTGGCCGATCGCGGTGGCCTGGTCCTTCCACGGTTCGAAGAACGCGTCGCCGTCGGATTGCGGGATGGTGGGCGCGATCGCCGAAAGTTTCTGGTAGGTGCCGGCGTCCACGCCCGCGTTGGTCGCGACGATCAGATCCGGTTTCAGGCCGGCAATCTGGTCGACCTGTATTCCGTTGTCCAGGTTCAACACCACCGGCTGGGCGCCGCCGAGCTTGGGTTGGGCCCACGGCCACACCGCAAACGGTTGGTCGCCGAACCAGTTGGTCACCGCGATCGGCACCACGCCCAAAGCCAGCAGGTCATCTTGCTCCGTGTAGCCGGCGCTGACGACGCGTTTAGGCGGCGCGGGAATAGTGGTTTTGCCAAACATATGGCTGATCGTGACCTGCGGCGCGCCGCTTGGGCCGGGAGCGGGTTTGTGCGACGAGCAGGCCGCAGCGCTGCCGGCCACCAACAGCGCTGCGGCGCCGAGGAATTCTCGCCGACTCCGTCGTGTTGTCATCTCTACCTCATGTCAGCGGCATGCCGGCGTCAATGAAATCCAAAGTGCGGTAAACCAAGTCGGCGGTGATCGGGGCCCCGCCGTCGGAAGCGGCCATCATCGCGCCGGTGGCCGCACCGGCCAACACACGGATTTCGAAATCGCTTGGGCTACGCCCAGTTCGGCGGCTCAGTGCTGCGGCGATCACGGTGACGGTGCGGATGTACTCGTCGTAGAGGGCTGCCTTGAGTTCAGGTATTGAGAACATCAGCCGTTGCCGGGTGTTCTCGAACTCGCGTTGCTCCTCTGGCATGTTGGCCATCACGCTTTCGTAGGCACCGCGGAAAGCTTGGATGGGCGTCAGCTCTGGCGGCTGCTGTTCGAAGGCTTCCAAAATCAGCGTGTCCAGGTCGTCGGCGAGCAGCACGGATTCCTTCGAGGGGAAGTAGCGGAAAAACGTGCTCGGAGATACCTCCGCGGCCTCGGCGATCTGCTCGACAGTGGTGGCGGCGTACCCGTTCTCCTCGATCAGCCGAAGCGCCGCGCGCCTGATCGCCTGGCGGGTCTTGATTTTCTTGCGTTCCCGCAGACCCAGCGCTTGCCCAGTCGCCTGCATGCCGCAATTCTTCCGCAAACCCGGCGGTGACAGGGCTAACGGCTCGGCCACGGGCTGTAGTCGGCGATCAACTCCTCCTGCGGAGGGCGCTGATCGGGCGGCACGTGCTGCAGGTTGATCCGAATCCGATACCAGATCGAACTGGGTCCGCGCATCCCGTCGACCAGCACGTCCGCCGGCTGCAGCCGTTCGGCGGCCGCGGGGTGGCGGCCGCGCCAGGTGTCCAGCGCAGCCATCGCCTCGTCTTTGGTTTTCGTGCGTGCGATCTCGATGAGCGGCATCGATGAAACTCGCCTGCCGACGCGGCTCCGTCCCGCTCCCTTCGGCGGCTTCTCGGCCGGGCCCTGCTCGTCGGCCAAGGCGAGCAGCGGGTCGAGCCCGCCGGCGGTGTCTTCCATACCTTCCCACGGATCCCCGACGTCGGCGAACCTCTCGGGCACCGTCGCAATCGTGAACGCTTCGGGGCGGCAGCCGGGCACCTCCTTCCAGCTCAGCGGTGTGGATACCCGGGCGTCAGGCGTGGCCCGCACCGAGTACGCCGAAGCCACTGTGCGGTCTTTGGCGTTTTGGTTGAAGTCGACGAAGACTCCCTGGCGTTCTTCCTTCCACCAGCGGCTGGTCGCCAGATCGGGTGCGCGTCGCTCGACTTCGCGGGCCACCGCCTGGGCGGCCAGCCGTACCTGGCGAAACGGCCAGCGCGGCGCGATGCGCGCATAGATGTGGAAGCCCCGCGATCCGGACGTCTTGGGCCACGCCGTCAGCCCGTAGTCCTGCAGCACATCGTGGGCGACCGCGGCCACGTCGAGGATCTGCGGCCACTCCACACCGGGCATCGGGTCGAGGTCGACGCGCAGTTCGTCGGGGTGGTCGAGGTCCTCAGCGAGCACCGGATGCGGGTTGAGGTCGATGCAGCCCAAGTTGATCACCCACGCCAGCCCGGCAGCGTCGCGGATGACCGCCTCCTGAGCCGAGGTGCCCGACGCGTAGCGCAGTTCAGCGACGTCCACCCAGTCCGGCCGGTTGGCGGGTGCGCGCTTTTGGAAGATCGCCTCTTGGTCGATGCCCTTGACGAACCGTTTCAAGATCATCGGCCGCCCGACTACCCCGCGCAGCGCGCCTTCGGCCACGTTCAGGTAATAGCTGATCAGGTCGAGCTTGGTGTGGCCGGCTCGACCGTCGTGGCCGGGAAACACCACCTTGTCGGGGTGCGTGACGGCGACCCGGTGTCCGTCGACCTCCAGGGACAGCGCACCGGCCATGCCGATCATGTTAATTTCCCAGCCGCGCTGAGACGCGGGTCACATATTGTGGGGTTATGCCTAAGCTCACTGACCTGCTCCCCTGGAATGCCGCGCCAAAAGCCCTGCAGTACGCCGACCGAGGCCTGGCCGAACTGCATTACCTCCGCAAAATCATCGAATCGGGCGCGTTCCGGCTGGAGCCGCCGCTGAACTACGCGGCGATGGCCGCCGACATCCGCCGCTGGGGCGAGATCGGCATGTTGCCGTCCTTCAACGCCAGACGCACGCCCAACAAGACGGCGATCATCGACGACGAGGGCGAGGTCACCTACAAAGAGCTCGAGGAAGCCGCCAACGCGGTCGCCCACGGTCTGCTCGCCAAGGGTGTCCGCGGCGGCGACGGCGTCGCCATTCTGGCGCGCAACAGCCGCTGGTTTGCGATCGCGGGATTCGGGTGCGCGCGGGTCGGGGCACGCATCATCTTGCTCAACAGCTCGTTCTCGGGCCCGCAGATCAAGGAAGTGTCCGAGCGCGAAGACGCAAAACTGATCATCTACGACGACGAATACGCCAAGGACGTCCAGGAGGCGAAGCCCGAGTTGGGCAAACTGCGGGCACTCGGCACCAATCCGGACTCCGACAAGGAGTCGGGCAGCACCGACGAGACACTGGCCGACCTGATCGGCCACAGCAGCAAGGAGCCCGCGCCCAAGGCCACCAAGCACTCGTCGGTTATCATCCTGACCAGCGGAACTACCGGGACGCCGAAGGGCGCCAACCGGAGCACCCCGCCAAGCCTGGGGCCGATCGGCGGCATCTTGTCCCATGTGCCGTTCAAGGCTGGCGAGGTGACGTCGCTGCCGGCGCCGATCTTCCACGCCCTCGGATTCCTGCACTTCACCATCGGAATGTTCCTGGGCTCGACGTTGGTGCTGCACCGCAAGTTCAAGCCTGACGTGGTCTTAAAGGACATCGAGAAGCACAAGGTGACGGCGGTCGTCGTCGTTCCGGTGATGCTGTCTCGGATGCTCGACGCGCTGGAAAAGATGGACAAGCGGCCCGATCTGTCGAGCCTGCGGATCATTTTCGTCTCTGGCTCGGCGCTGCCACCCGACCTCGCCGAACGGACGCTCAAAGAAATCGGGCCCGTCCTCTACAACATGTACGGCTCGACTGAGATCGCGTTCGCCACCATCGCGGAGCCCAAGCATCTGCAGATGAATCCGTCGACGGCAGGACCGGTTGTCAAGGGTGTCAAGGTCAAGATCTTCGACGACAACGGGAAGGAACTGCCACAGGGGGAGGTCGGGCGGATCTTCGTCGGCAGCAGCTTCCCGTTCGAGGGCTATACCGGCGGCGGCAACAAGCAGATCATCAACGGCATGTTGTCCTCCGGCGACGTCGGCTACTTCGACGAGAACAATCTGCTGTTCATCAGCGGTCGCGACGACGAGATGATCGTCTCCGGTGGCGAGAACGTGTTCCCCGCCGAAGTCGAGGATTGCATCAGCGGGCTTCCCGACGTGGTGGAGGCCACCGCGATCGGCGTCGAGGACAAGGAGTGGGGCCACCGGCTGAAGGCCTTCGTGGTCAAGAAGGAAGGCTCCGACCTCGACGAGGACACCATCAAGAAGCACGTGCGTGACCAGCTGGCCAAGTACAAGGTGCCGCGAGAAGTGGTCTTCCTCGACGAGTTGCCGCGTAACCCGACCGGCAAGGTCCTCAAGCGCGAGCTGCGCGAGATGGACGGCGACGAAGAGGGCAAAGAGGGCAAAGACGGCAAAGACCAAAAGGACCAAAAAGAGAAGAAGGACCAAAAGGACAAGAAAGAAGAGTAGGGCCGCTGGAATTGCACGAATTAGCAGCTATGGTCGTGCTTTTCGCGGATTTACAGCCCTGTCTTCTGTCTCGCGGCGCTTCGGGCGGCTACGGGTCGCGGGGTAGGCCGAGCAGCCGCTCGGCGATGATGTTGAGCTGCACCTCCGAGGTGCCGCCGTAAATCGTGGTGGCCCTGCTGGCCAGCAGGTACTGGCCCCACTTGCCGGATAGTTCCTCAGGGTCACCGATCGCGGCGTCGGTGCCGAACGTCGACACCGCGAACTCGGCGTAGCCCTGCGCCGTCCGCATCGACAGCAGCTTCGAGATCGCAGCTGAGGGCATGGGGTCTCCACCGGCCAGTGTCAGCAGCGTCGAGCGCATGTTGAGCACCTTGGCGGCGTGCCCCTCCGCGATCAGCTGCCCGGCGCGGTTCTGGGCCACCTGGTCGAACTGGCCGTCGCGCATGAACTGAACGAACCCCTCCAGGTTGGCCAGAAACGGCGCCTCGCTACTGCCGATGGAGACCCGTTCGGCGGTCAACGTGTTGCGGCTGACCTCCCAGCCCCGGTTCACCTCACCGAGCACCAGGTCGTCCGGCACGAACACGTCGTCGA
>NZ_DASRBZ010000351.1:0-6123 GCF_035653355.1 Mycobacterium sp.
GACCGCACTCAGACGTACAGCTGTGCCTACTTCGAGCGTGACGACATGACGCTAGAGGAGGCCCAACTCGCCAAAATCGACCTGGCGCTGGGCAAGTTGCGTTTAGAACCCGGGATGACGCTGCTCGACATCGGCTGCGGCTGGGGCGCCACCATGCGGCGGGCCATCGAGAAGTACGACGTCAACGTCGTCGGCCTGACGTTGTCGGAGAACCAGGCCGCCCACGTGCAGGCGATGTTCGACGAGATGGACACTCCGCGCTCGCGCCGGGTGCTGGTGGAGGGTTGGGAGAAGTACGACGAGCCCGTCGACCGCATCGTGTCGATCGGTGCGTTCGAGCACTTCGGCCATCCGCGCTACGCCCGCTTCTTCAAGATGGCCTACGACGCGTTACCGGCGGACGGCGTGATGCTGCTGCACACCATTACCCGGCCACCCTTATCCGACGCCAGGAAGATGGGATTGGGGTTGACCCGCGAAATCGTCGAATTCGCCAAATTCATCCTCGAAGAGATTTTCCCCGGCGGCTGGTTGCCGTCGATCCCGATCGTGGAAGAGCACGCCCGCAAGGCCGGCTTCACAGTCACCCGTATCCAGTCGCTGCAGCCGCACTATGCGCGCACCCTGGACATGTGGGCCGCCGCGCTGGAAGCCAACAGGGAACAGGCGATTGCGCTGCAATCTGAACAGGTCTACGACCGCTACATGAAGTACCTGACCGGCTGCGCGGAGCTCTTCCGCGACGGGTACACCGACGTCGACCAGTTCACGCTGGAGAAGTAGTCCGCTCCTGAGGACCCCTCAGGACCCTTAGGACGAACAGCGACAATCAGCGGGCGTATCCGCCGCTCAATTGACGGCTTGGCCGTCAGGACGCTTGACGAGCGTGAATTGCCCGACTTCGGTGATTCCGCGCTTGAAATTGTCGGAACATCCGGTCAAATAGCGCATGTAGCGCTCATAGACCTCTTCCGACTGGATGGCAATGGCTTCGTCCTTGTGCGCCCTCAGATTCTCAGCCCACATATCAAGTGTCCGCTTGTAGTGCGGGTTCATCAGCTGGGTTTCCTCGGTCGAAAAGCCCGCCTTCTGTGAGTATTCGACGACGTCTTCCGCTGAGGGCACTGCGCCGCCCGGGAATATCTCTCGGCCAATGAACTGCCAAAACCGCAGGTCGGCCATCGTAATTTTGATGCCCTTCGGACCCCAGTAGCTGGGTGGGTGAGTGAATATCGTCTCCAACACCATTCGGCCGTCGTCGGGCATAACGCGGTAGGCCGTCTCGAAGAATGGCGCCCATCGGGCTTTTCCGAATGCTTCGAATGCCTCGATGCTGACGATCCGGTCCACCGGCTCGTCGAACTGCTCCCAACCTTGCAGCCGGACCTGCCTGCTGCGCGGGCTGTCCATCTCCTCGAACATCCGCGCCACGTGAGCCCGCTGGTTTTTGGAGAGCGTCAAACCAATGACGTTGACGTCGTATTTTTCGATCGCCCGTCGCATCGTCGAGCCCCAGCCGCAACCGATGTCGAGCAACGTCATTCCGGGCTCGAGGCCTAGCTTGCCCAGCGCCAGGTCGATTTTGGCGATCTGCGCCTCCTCCAGCGTCATGTCGTCACGCTCGAACCAGGCGCAGCTGTAGGTCTGAGTCGGGTCTTGGAATAGCCGGAAGAACTCGTCCGACAGGTCGTAATGTGCCTGCACGTCCTCGAACGGCGGGGTTAAAGTCTGCATTTCACTGGATGTCTTGGTCACTGTTCGTCCTGGTGGGCACTGGTGATCCGGTCACAATTCAGACGTCGCCCCGGATCCCCCCGAGTTGACGCCTGTGCAACTAAGAATACGACCTGAGTGTGCCACGACAACACGGCACTCCTGGAATGCCGCGCCATGCGATTTCAGCGAAGTCGCGAAGCCCCGGTTGTCGCTGGTCTTCCTGCCTGTTGTCGTCCACCCGGCGACGCCGCATGAAGTTCGCCGCGGACAGCGGTTTCAGTATTGCCCGAAGACCAAGGCGACGTTGAAGCCGCCGAAACTGAACGAATTGTTGATCGCGTATCTGTACTCGCCGAGGCGCGGCTCTCCGGTGACCACGTCCAGATCGATCTCCGGATCGAGATTGCGCAGGTTCAGCGTCGGCGGGATGACACCGTCGCGCAGCGCCAGCACGGTCAGAATCGACTCCACGGCCCCGACAGCGCCGATCGAATGGCCAAGCGCCGCCTTCGGTGCGTAGACCGCTGGGCGATGGGCGCCCATCGCGTTGTTGATCGCCTTCGCTTCGGCAAGGTCGCCGATGACAGTGCCAGTGGCATGAGCATTGATGTGGTCGATGTCGGCGGTCGTCAGCCCGGCAAGCTCAATGGCTCGAGTCATCGCCTGCCGGGCCCGTTCACCACGGGGATCGGGCGCGACGATGTGGTAGCCGTCAGACGTGATGCCGGCACCCATCAGCCGGCCAAGAATGTTGGCGCCGCGGGCTTTCGCATGGTCCTCGGTCTCGACGACCAGCAGCGCGCCCGCCTCGCCGAACACGAACCCGTCGCGGTCCTTGTCGAACGGGCGACACGCGCCTTCGGGGTCGTCGTTGTTTGTCGACAGCAACTCCATGCGAGCGAACGCCGCAATCGGGATGGCCTCGATTCTGGTCTCGATGCCGCCGCAGATCGCGACGTCGGCCTCGCCGAGCACGATCCGCCGCCAAGCCTGGGCGATGGCCTCCGCGCCGGAGGCGTCGGCCGACACCGGGGTGAGGATCCCGGCCCTGGCTTTGTGTTCGAGCCCCACCCAGGCGGCGCCGGAGTTCGGCATCATCATCAGCACGCCCACGGGGTTGACGGCCTTCATCCCGCGTGCGCGGATGTCGTCGTAGCCGAACACCATCTCCTCGGTCGAACCCATCCCGGTGCCGATGGCCACCATCAACCGATTCGGGTCGACCTCGGGCGAGCCGGCATTCGCCCAGACCCGCCGGCCGAGCACCACGGAAATCTTCTGCAGAAACAACATTCGGCGCAGTTCCACGCGCGTCAGCTCGTGGTCGAAATCCTCGAGCAAGTGCCCACCGATTCGCACCGGCGCGCCGAATTGCTCGACGAACGGGTCGCCGAGCTTGCGGATTCCGCTCTGCCCATCGAGCAGCTTTTTCCAGGTGCTGTCAGCATCGGTTGCCAGCGCAGTCGTCATCGCGACGCCGGTGACCACTACGTCGGGGAAACCATTTCCTGTCGAGAGCGCCGCCATAGCGTTGCTGCTTCCTTTCCTCGACGGCCCATCCCAGTCACCCAATTACCCAGGAGGAGTATGGATCAAGCGTAAACCGGGCGCATTGTGCCGGGGCGCAACTAAAACACGACATATGACGGGCGTTAGGTGATTGCAGGCATCCGACGTCGGCGTATATCGTCTGCGCCTATGGGGACTGAACCGTCGGGAACCACCGAACTGAAGCCGAACGTCGACCACATCCAGTCGCACTATGACCGGTCGAACGAGTTCTTCAAGCTCTGGCTGGATCCGTCGATGACGTATAGCTGTGCCTATTTTGAACGCGACGACATGACGCTCGAAGAGGCGCAGATGGCCAAGATCGATCTGGCACTGGGGAAGCTGGGCTTGCAGCCGGGCATGACGCTGCTCGACATCGGCTGCGGCTGGGGCTCGACCATGCGTCGCGCGATTGAGAAATACGACGTCAACGTGATCGGGCTGACGCTCTCGGAAAACCAGCTGGTGCACAACAAGCAGAAGTTCGCCGAAATGGACAGTCCGCGGCGAAAAGAAGTGCGGCTGCAGGGCTGGGAGGAGTTCGACGAACCGGTGGACCGCATTGTGTCCCTCGGGGCGTTCGAGCACTTCGCCGACGGTGTCGGAACCTATGAGCGCTACGCGGACTTTTTCAAGATGTGCTACAACGTGCTGCCCGACGACGGGGTGATGCTGCTGCACACAATCGTCTTGCCCTCCGCGGAGGAAGAAAAGCAGCTGGGCCTCAAGCGGACGATGTCGCTGATGCGGTTCATCAGCTTCATCCGCAAAGAGATCTACCCTGGCGGCCGGTTGCCGATGATCGAGGTTGTCGACAAATATGCGACCGAGGCGGGTTTCACCATCAGCCGCCACCACCGCATCGGTAAGAACTACGTCCGAACGCTGGACACCTGGGCCAAGGGGCTGGAAGCGAACAAGGACAAGGCCATCCAGCTCAAGGGCGAGCAGACGTATGAGACCTTCATCAAGTACCTGACGGGCTGCCGGGAGCTGTTCCGCGAGGGCTACACCGACGTCTGCCAGTTCACCATGGAGAAGAAAGCCGCCTAAGTCGGCATCGGCTTTCAGCCGACACCTGGTCGAGCTCAGTACGAGTAGAAGCCCTGCCCAGATTTCTTGCCGAGCAGGCCGGCCTCGACCATGCGCACCAACAGCGGCGGTGAGGCGTACTGCTGCTCCTTGAATTCCTCAAACATCTTGTCCGCGATCAGCTTTAAGGTGTCTAGCCCGACCAGATCGGATAGCCGGAGCGGACCCATCGGGTGCGAGAGCCCTGCGACCACGGCCTTGTCGACGTCTTCGGCTGTGGCGAACCGGTTTTCGACCATCCGGATCGCCGACAACAAAAACGGCACCAGCAGCGCGTTCACCACGAAGCCGGACCGGTCGGAGCAGCGCACCACCTGCTTGCGTAGCACCGTGCTGGCGAATTCCTCGGTGCGGTCAGCGGCTTCGTCGTCGGTGACCAGGGTGCAGACCAACTCGACCAGCGGCAGTACCGGCACCGGGTTGAAGAAATGCAGGCCCAACACTCGTTGACGGTTCTTGGTGGCCGCGGCCAGTTTCATGATCGGGATGCTGGAGGTGTTGGACGCCAGCACCGCAGTGGGATCGCTGATGACGCGGTCGAGTTCGGCGAAGATCTCGGCTTTGACGGCTTCGTCTTCGATGACGGCCTCGATCACCAGTTGCCGGTCGGCGAGGTCTTTCAGATCCGTGGTGAAGGTCAGCTTCCCGATGGCGCCATCGCGTTCGCGTTCGGTGATCTTGCCTGCGCTGACACCGCGTTCCAGCGATTTCACGATGCGGCTGCGACCGGCCGCGATCAGCGCGTCCGTGGTCTCGAATACCGTGACGTCGACACCCGCTCGTGCTGACACCTCGGCGATACCGGCACCCATCTGCCCGGCTCCGACGACACCTACTCGTTCGATCGACACGTCACTCATTCTCAACTACGCCGCGCGAACAGACGCAAGGCCCCTCATTTCGGCGAATGGGGGCCTTGCGTCTGCTCGTCGTCAGTGGAACTGACCCTCTTCGGTCGAACCGGTCAGCGCCGTCGTCGATGAGTTGGGGTCGACGGTGGTGGCGATGCGGTCGAAGTAACCCGCGCCGACCTCGCGCTGGTGCTTGGTCGCGGTGTAACCGCGCTCCTCGGCGGCGAATTCGCGCTCTTGCAGCTCGACGTAGGCGCTCATCTGGTTGCGGGCGTAGCCGTAGGCCAGATCGAACATCGAGTAGTTGAGCGCGTGGAATCCGGCCAGCGTGATGAACTGGAACTTGAAGCCCATCGCGGCCAGCTCCTTTTGGAACTTCGCGATGGTCGAGTCGTCGAGGTGCTTCTTCCAGTTGAACGACGGCGAGCAGTTGTAGGCCAGCATCTGGTCCGGGTACTCGGCCTTGACCGCCTCGGCGAACTGCTTGGCGACCTCCAGATCAGGCGTGCCGGTCTCCATCCAGATCAAGTCGGCGAACGGCGCGTAGGCCTTGGCCCGCGCGATGCAGGGCTCGATCCCATTCTTGGTGCGGTAGAAGCCCTCGCGGGTGCGCTCGCCGGTGATGAACGGCCGGTCGCGCTCGTCGATGTCGGAGGTGATCAGCGTGGCCGCTTCGGCGTCGGTGCGCGCGATGATCACGGTCGGCACGTCGCACACGTCCGCAGCTAGCCGCGCCGACGTCAACGTGCGGATGTGCTGCTGGGTCGGGATCAGCACCTTGCCGCCCAGGTGACCACACTTCTTCTCCGAGGCCAGCTGGTCCTCCCAGTGCGAGCCGGCGACACCCGCGGCGATCATGGCCTTCTGCAACTCGTAGACGTTGAGGGCACCGCCGAAACCGGCCTCGCCGTCC
>NZ_DASRBZ010000352.1:0-4779 GCF_035653355.1 Mycobacterium sp.
CCTCGACCAGCGCCGCGGCCGCCGACCTGGTCGCGACGTTGCCGCCGACCACCTCGACCCGGTCGCCGATCTCGGCCTTGAGCTTGCCCACCATCTCGAGCACCAGCCGGTTGTGCGCGTGTGCGGTGTCAACGACCAGCACGTCGACCCCGGCGTCGACCAGCGTCATCGCCCGTGCCCACGCGTCGTCGCCGACCCCGACGGCGGCCCCGACCAGCAGCCGGCCGTCGCTGTCCTTGGTGGCGTCCGGGTGCTGTTCGGTCTTGACGAAGTCTTTGACGGTGATCAGCCCGGTCAGTCGGCCGCGGCCGTCGACGATCGGCAGCTTCTCGATCTTGTGCCGGCGCAGCAGGCCCAGCGCCGCATCGGCGGTCACACCTTCCTGGGCGGTGATCAGCGGGGCTTTGGTCATTACCTCGGAGACGGGCTTGGACTGGTCGACCTCGAAGCGCATGTCGCGGTTGGTGATGATCCCGACCAGGGCGCCGGTGTCGTCAACCACCGGCAGCCCGGAGATCCGGAAGCGGGCGCACAGCGCGTCGACTTCGGCCAACGTGTTGTCCGGGCGGCAGGTGACCGGATCGGTGACCATGCCAGCCTCGGAACGCTTGACGGTCTCGACCTGGCCGGCCTGTTCGGCGACGGGCAGGTTGCGGTGCAGCACGCCCATGCCGCCGGCGCGGGCCATCGCGATGGCCATCCGTGCTTCGGTGACCGTGTCCATCGCCGAGCTGACCAACGGCACCTTCAGCCGGATCTTCTTGGTGAGCTGGCTGGAGGTATCCGCATTTGCGGGCACCACAT
Source organism: Mycobacterium sp. (assembly GCF_035653355.1). Taxonomy (GTDB): domain Bacteria; phylum Actinomycetota; class Actinomycetes; order Mycobacteriales; family Mycobacteriaceae; genus Mycobacterium. Next base: position 805 of record NZ_DASRBZ010000352.1, read on the forward strand.
CGGAGGCAGCCGGCAACAGCAGCACGTCGTCGAAGGTCAGCCCCAGCATCGCGACCTTGTTCGGGTTGTCACCGCCGGTGGGCACCGCATCTTCGGCCAGGCCACCGAGGCGGGCATAGGGGCTGGCGATCAGGTCGGCGCTGCCTTCGTACACGCCATGAGACATCGGTGGGGCCCTCCTTATGCGGAGCGAGAAGCCCATCCTATCGGCTCTCCCCGGCCTGGTGACGACGCGCGCCGCGCGGCAACGCAGCAGCTTGCTGCGGCCCGGCGGTTCCGCTGGCGCGATGGCAGCCACGCTGCGTAATGTGGAGGCGTGCGCGACTACCTACCACCGGGTTTGCCGCCCGACCCGTTCGCCGACGACCCCTGTGACCCCTCGGCGGCGTTGGATGCCGTCGAGCCGGGTGAGCCGCTCGATCCGCAGGAGCGGATGGCGGTGGAAGCCGACCTGGCCGACCTCGCCGTGTACGAGGCGCTGTTGGCGCACAAGGGAATCCGCGGCCTCGTGGTCTGCTGCGACGAATGCCAGCAGGACCACTACCACGACTGGGACATGTTGCGCGCCAACCTGCTGCAGTTGCTGGTCGACGGCACTGTGCGGCCGCACGAGCCGGCGTACGACCCGGAACCCGACGCTTACGTCACCTGGGACTACTGCCGCGGATACGCCGACGCATCATTGAACGAGGCGACCTCCGACACCGAGGGTTATCACGGGCGCCGCTGAGCGCTCGACGACATCTACTGCGCGCTAAGCGTATCCGTGCCGCTACTATCCGCCGGCGTTTGGAACCGACTGCGGATGGCTTGAGAGCACCGGGCTGGTAGCGACGGTGGTCTGTGCCGCCGTCTCGCCGGCTTTGGGGACGCTGCTGCTGGCCGAGGGGGCCGCCGACGGGGTCGTGGGTGTGACGCTGACCACTTGCGAAGGTGATTGCGCCGGCGCGGAATTCGTCGACGTGGTTCCCGCAGCGGTGTGCTGCTGGGGCGACGACGGTGTGGACGGCGGTGACGATGGTGTGGATGGCGACGATGACGCGACCGACGAAGTGCTCGGGGTGGATGTCGCGGCGGGGCCGGAGGTGGTCACCGTTGTGGTCGCGTCGGTGGCCGAGGGACTGGTACTTGTGCCCGAGGTAGCTTCCGGCGGCGACAATGCGGTGGATGACGACGCCCCCGACACAGAGACCGAAGCGGACGGCGATACGGCCCCGGTGGTCGGTGGCGAGCTGGGTGTCAGCGTCGCGTTGGGGTCGTGGGTTGCCACTTTGGCGTTCAGCTGGTTCACCTGGTCGATCAGGCCCTGTTTGCGGTTGGAGTCGTTGACCGATTGCACAGTGCTGCTGACCGCGGCCAGCTTGTTCTGAGCCTGGTCCCATTGGCCTTGCGCGATCATCTGCTGCACCTGTGCGAGTTCGGTCTTCGCAGACAACTCGACCTGCTCGTCATGCAACGAGGGCGGCTCACCGAACAGCATGGTGTGCACCCCGTAAAGCGCATCCCCCGGATGAGCGGTCCCGACCATGGCGCCAAACCCGCCGAGCGCCAACACCGCGGCGGCCACCGAGCCGACCATCGCCAACGCGCGGCGAGTGCGCTGGCGAGCAGCCAACCCGATCTGGAGCGCAACGGCGGCCTCCTCGTCGGAAACCAGCGCGCTTGCCGGCGGCCATCGCAGGTCGTCGCGCCACTCTTCGAGCAGCGCGGCCAGCAGCTCGTCGTCCGGATCGGCGACGTCGACCGACTCTCGGGTGGCGAGCGCGTCGAGGAACCGGTCGCTGCGCGCTATCGCCTCCAGCGACGGCTGATCTGCCGGCGACCGACCGAAACCGAATTCAGGACCCAAGTCAGGCATAGTCACGCCCCGCTGCGACGATCTCCGACTTCAGCCGGGTTAGCGCCCGATGTTGGGCCACCCGAACCGCTCCAGGGGTACTGCCGACGGCGCTGGCGGTCTCCTCGGCGCTTAAACCCACGACGACGCGCATGATGATGATCTCCCGTTGCTTCTCGGGCAGGACCCCGAGCAACTCGTTCATCCGGGTGACCGATTCCGCCTCGAGGGCCATCTGCTCGGGGCCCGCCTCGGCGGAGCGGTGCTCGGGTAGCTCCTCGGCGGGATATGCGAGGTCACGGCCGGCGGCGCGATGCGCGTCAGCAACCTTGTGTGCGGCGATGCCGTACACGAAAGCCAAGAACGGGCGCCCCTGGTCCCGGTAGCGCGGCAGCGCCGTGATGGCGGCCAAGCACACCTCCTGAGCCACGTCGTCCGCTGAAAGACCGCCCCGCTCCGCAGTACCGATCCGCGCGCGGCAGTATCGAACCACGATCGGCCGGATGGTCTCCAACACTTCCCGAAGCGCATCTCGATCTCCTGCCACGGCATCGGCAACGACAGCGTCGAGACGTTCTCCGTCAATTGTCATCGGCCGCGGTCTCTCCAACGTTACGAACCGGCCACATCCCGGTCTTGTTGCACGGCTCGACAATAATGGCCGATCGGCGCTTCAACCGTTAACGCTCGCGCCAGATCCCGCCGGCGCGGCGCACGTGTTCGGCGCACGCGTGCCGCAGACTGCGCAGTTGTTGCGTTGTGCGCCTGGCACTTCCGATATCGATCAGCAGGCAAGCCAGCGCCCAGCGCAACGGCACTAAACCCAACTGCGCGGCGGCATCCAGCGTGTCGTCGCCGAGCGCACGAGCCCGGTCGATGTCGCCGGCGCTGCACAGCGCGGCGGCCAACACCATGTCGCTTTTGACGCGGTGCCGCGCGGATATGGCCTGCGCCAGTTCGACGGCCTGCTCGGCATGACGCACCGCGCGGCAGCCTTCACCGTGGGCCATTGCCAGCTCGGCGGCCACCCACGCCCGGCGCACGGCCGGGCGCTGCGCCCCGGGCCCGCCGGCGGCCAGCGCCTTGTCGGCCCGGCGCAGCAATGTGTCGGCGGCGGCGAACCGGCGCACCCCGAGGGCGTCGGCGGCCAGCCCAATCAGCGCGTCGCCAGCAGCCTCGGCGTCGTCGCCGGCCAGCGCCAACGCTGCGCCGTCCCACCGGCGCGCTCGCGCATGCCAGCCGAGCTGACGCAGGAACGAGCCCCGGGTGCTGTGCGCCAGCGAGGCCAGCCGTCCCGCTGTTGTGGTGCGCAGCAGCGGCGCCAAGTCGCTCAGGGCGCTGCCGTAGCGACCCTGCCCGCCGGCTGCGACCGCGCGCAGCCAGCGTTGGTAAGGTGTGGTCGCCGACGGCAGCGGCCAACAGCCCGGCCGGTCACCGAATGCGGCGGCGCTCAGAGTCGATTCAGTCAATAGACGGCGTTCGGTATTCGCGGGGCACATTAGTTAAAAGTTTGTGGTTTCTCAGTTACCGCAATATTAACCACCGCATACCGGTCGCCTTATTAACGTGCACGCGCCATCGGGTAGAAACTGAAATACCAGCATCGGCGACCTCGCATTAGCATGCTCGGCACGGATACTGCATCACAGGGATGAACGTGAAGTAAATTCTCAACCTGCGGTTACGCATTCGATGAGCCGGGTCTGTGTTGACTGAAATTCGGCGCCGCCCCTACTTTATTGCTGACGAGTAGTCATCGCCGACTCCGCTCGAATCAGTTACATGGCCCAAGCGCTGGTTGTACTCGCTTGCCCATGGACGTGTAGAGAGGGAATTAAATGCCGCAGCCGGAGCAGCTACCTGGACCAAACGCCGATATCTGGGATTGGCAACTGCGCGGCCTGTGCCGGGGTGTCGACTCGTCGGTGTTCTTCCATCCCGACGGCGAGCGTGGCCGGGCCCGTCTGCAACGCGAGCGTCGCGCCAAGGAGATGTGCCGACGCTGCCCGGTGATCCAGCAGTGCCGCGATCACGCTCTGGCGGTCGCTGAACCGTATGGCATCTGGGGCGGGCTGTCGGAGACCGAGCGCGACATGTTGCTCAAACGCGATCTGGGCCGCGCCCGCCGCAGCGCCTAA
>NZ_DASRBZ010000353.1:0-13476 GCF_035653355.1 Mycobacterium sp.
ACACCATGGGCCAGATGAACCAGGCGTTCCGCAACATCGTCAACATGCTCCACGGTGTGCGCGACGGGCTGATCCGTGACGCCAACAACTACGAGCAGCAAGAGCAGGCCTCGCAGCACCTGCTGAGCAGCTAACCGCCGCAAGCTTTCTCGGGTTAGGAGAAGATCATGGCGATCAATTGCGAATTCGGCGACGTGGACGCCCATGGCGCCGGAGGAGTCCGGGATCGGCGACCAGTCAACCCGCCGAACATCGAGCGCCAAGTGCACAAGGCCTGCGGCGACATCAACGCAGCGCTCACCGAGGCGTTGGAGACCTTAGCCGGGCTGACGCTCACTCAGGCCGACGCGTTCGGCGTGGCGCGCGTGCAAACGGCGCTGTACCGAGCGCGTCAGGCCAACCACCTGCTGGGTCAAATGGTGGGCACCCCGATCGAGCGCCGCCAGCCGTGGGCGCACTATCGCTCCCGCCTGGGCGACAAGGTGCTGCAGCATTTGTCGGTGCACGCCGACAAAAACTCGGTGGGAGCAGGGGCCGAAGGCCGGCGCAAGCGTCAAATAGCCTGAGCCGAACGCAATCTTGCGCTTGGCGATGCCAAATCGACGGCAAGAAATACTTTCACGACAGGAGAGCAAAAATGACAATCAACTACCAGTTCGGTGATGTCGACGCCCACGGCGCCACCATTCGCGCCCAAGCCGCGGCGCTGGAAGCCGAGCACCAGTCGATCATCCGTGATGTGCTCGCTGCTGGGGACTTTTGGGGTGGCGCTGGGTCGACGGCGTGCCAGGAGTTCATCAACCAGTTGGGGCGCAACTTCCAGGTGATCTACGAGCAGGCCAACGCGCACGGCTCCAAGGTGCAAACCGCCAGTGCCAACATGGCCAGCACTGACAGCGCCGTCGGATCCAGCTGGGCGTAGCCCGATAGCAGAGCTCGTCCTCAATCCGCCAACGGCCCCGCATTGCCGCAGGGCCTGACAGCCGAGCGTAGGCGCGGCAGCTGCACTGCCGCGCTTGCGCGACCGTCGCCAACCACTGATGCACATGGTGCATCGAGAAGGGATAGTCATGAGCAGGCCAGCTGTCGAGCTCCGCGATTTCGGCGCCAGGGGTTCGTTGATCCATTTGTCTCAGTTGTTGCGTGCCGCCGTGGTGACGCCGTCCGGCGAGGCAGTGGGCCGGGTGGACGACATCATTGTGCGGCTACGGGGTGCAGACACCTATCCGCTGGTGACCGGCATCGTGGCCGGGGTGGGCGGCCGGCGGGTATTCGTCGGAAGTGGGGCCATCCACCGGCTCGAGCCGGAACGAGTAATCCTCGCGCACAATGAGATTGACTTGCGACGGTTCGAGCGCCGGCACGGCGAGGTGCTGCTGAGCGCCGATGTGCTCGGCTATCGGCTGATCGACGTGGCTGCGGGTGAATTGGTCCGCGCCTACGACGTTGAGCTCGAGGACAGCGTGGACGGTTGGGTGTTGGCGCGCCTGGATACTCGTCGCCCGCCGCGGCTGTTCGGGTTGTTGAAAACGCCCGGTGGGCATGCGTCGCGCGACTGGAAGGCGTTTGAACCGCTGATCGGCCACGACCAGTCGATGGCGGTGCGTCGCGTTTCCGGGCGGGTGAGCGCGCTCAAGCCAGCCCAAATCGCCGACCTCCTCGAAGCGGCCGACCGGGTGGAGGGCGGCGAAATCCTCGACCGTGTGCGCAGCGATCCCGAACTCGAAGCAGACGTGTTCGAGGAACTCGACCCCGACAAGGCCAGTCGGCTGCTCGACGACATGGCCGACAAAGACGTCGCCGCCTTGCTCACCCGGATGCGCGCCGATGACGCCGCTGACGCGATCATCGACCTGCGTCAGTCCCGGCGACGCAGGGTGTTGGAGCTGATGCCTGCGCCACAACGCACCAAGGTCATCACCCTTTTGGGGTTCAACCCCGACAGCGCAGGCGGATTGATGAACGTCGACATCGCCTCGTGCGGAGTCGGCGCCACGGTGGGAGAGGCGCTCGCTGTTATCGGCACCGCGCAGGCCGTACAGCCTGAGGCGCTTCCGAAGATGCATGTCCTCAACGAACACGGTCGGCTCACCGGCGTGGTGTCGGTGATCACCTTGTTGCAAGCCGAGCCCACGGAATCGATTGCCACATTAATGGATTCGGACCCGGTCCGGGTAACGCCGGACGCCGATCTGGCCGACGTCGCGGTGCTGATGGCCGACTACGACCTGCACACCATCCCGGTCGTCGACGACGAGGACCAGGTGCTGGGCGTCGTCACCGTCGACGACGTGCTGAAGGCCACCATTCCCGATGACTGGCGCCGCCGAGAACCAGGGCCACGCCCGGTGCGTGAATCAGTTTCCGCGATTGGCGACTCGACATCAATCGGCGTCGAGGGGGGTGAATGGTTGTGACCACCCTGGACCGCGACACTGTTGACACGGCGCCGCCGGCGCCGCCGCTCACCGCAGTCCTGGACACCGCGCATGTCGGTGACATCGAGGGTGCTCTGGGCCGAATCAGTATCAGCGACACCGGCCGTCCGCGGACGCTGAAGGCAAGGCTGGCAACGATGCTCGCGATCATCGGACCCGGCTTGATTGTCATGGTCGGCGACAACGACGCGGGCGGTGTGGCGACCTACGTACAGGCAGGGCAGAACTACGGTTACAGCCTGCTCTGGGTGCTGGTGCTGTTGATCCCTGTCCTAATTGTCAACCAGGAGATGGTGGTTCGGCTCGGCGCGGTCACCGGCGTGGGGCACGCGCGGTTGATCAACGAGCGGTTCGGCCGCGGCTGGGGCTGGTTCTCGGTCGGTGACCTTTTCATACTGAACTTTCTGACACTCGTCACCGAATTCATCGGCATCACGTTGGCGGCCGACTACATGGGCATCCCGCGATATGTCGTCGTCCCCTTCGCGGCGATTGCACTGATCGCCATCATGACCACCGGCAGCTTCCGCCGCTGGGAACGGGCGATGTTGGTGTTCATCGGGATCACGCTGCTGCAAATTCCCATGCTGCTGATGTCGCATCCGGACTGGGGCCACGCGGCGAAATCCTTCGTCGTGCCCGGCGTATCCGGCGGAGTGACCTCCGACGCGGTGCTTTTAGTTATCGCCATCGTCGGTACCACGGTCGCCCCTTGGCAGCTGTTCTTCCAGCAGTCCAACATCGTCGACAAGCGCATCACGCCACGCTTCATCGGCTACGAGCGAGCCGACACCACACTGGGCGCTTTCGTCGTGGTGATCGGCGCAGCTGCGTTGATGATGACCGGCGACTGGGCCGCGCGTGCGACGAACAGCCGCGGGCATTTCCTTGACGCCGGCGCGCTCGCGCACCTACTCGGCCAACACAGCAACATCCTCGGCTCGGTGTTCGCGATGGTGCTGCTCGACGCATCGATCATCGGGGCGGCCGCGGTGACGCTGGCCACCAGCTATGCATTCGGGGACGTGTTCGGGCTCAAGCACTCGCTGCACCGCGGCTTCGCCGAGGCGAAACCGTTCTACCTGTCCTACACCGGGATGGTGGTCGTCGCGTCGGTGATCGTGCTCATTCCTGGCGCTCCGTTGGGGTTGATCACCACCGGTGTGCAAGCGCTTGCCGGATTGCTGCTGCCAAGCGCGACCGTCTTCTTGCTGCTGTTGTGCAACGACCGGGAAGTGCTGGGCCCGTGGGTAAACCGCCCCTGGCTCAATGTGGTTGCCGGCATCATTGTCGGTGTGCTCTTGCTGTTGTCCGGGGTGCTGATGGCGACAACGGTATTCCCGACGCTCGACATCGTCTCGCTCGCCGACGACCTCACTTTCGGTCTTGCCCTGTGCGCCGTAGTCACTTTCGGTGTGTTGCGGTGGTTCAATCGGCGATGGCCGAAACCATCGCTACCCGAGCAGCTGTCCTGGGCACTGGCCGGAGCGGACCGGGCCACGTGGCGGATGCCGCCGCTGACCCTGCTGGAGCCGGTCACATGGTCGGTCGGGACTCGACTGGGCATGCTGGCTCTGCGCGGATATCTCGTCGTGGGGGCGATCCTGCTGCTGGTCAAAGCCGTCCAACTTGGCAGTGCCTGAGCCCGGTCGCGTCTACAAGGTAACTAGAGAAATAAGGAGAAACCATCGTGTTCATCATCCGGCTTCTTAACGGAGAGGAAGTGCGCGCCACCGAGGGAGCGGAGCTGTCGATCAACCACGACACCGGAGTGGTCACCGTTTCTCGGGTCGAAGGATTCGAGGAAGTCACCACGCACTACTCGCCGTCGGCCTGGGAAGTGGTCACGCACCGGGTGCGCGTCAGGCGGCCGATGATTTCAATGGCCCGCTAGCGGGCTAACACCAATACCCGGCGCGCCACCGTTTCGCCTTGCCCGTGATGCCGGCGCGTCGTTCGCCGCGTGCCCTGCGCGGTCCACGGATAACACTTGGTCTCCGGCCGTCAAGTCGATCAGGCTCACGCGTACTACGCCGGCACCCAGCTGAATAGCTGTGGCCGTGATGATCTCGTGGCGCAGCAGTAGCGCGGCTGTAACCGTGACGAAACACTAACGACTATCGATGCCATTGCCCCCAACCGCGTGGGCTCCACATCGAGTATCGGGGTGTCTCAATCCTGCTTTCTACACCGCAGTGTTCATGGATATCGTCAACGCCGACGACACGGCCAATAACGGACCAGAGTTTCGAAGACCGACATCCAGGTCTATTGTGCGGTGATTTCTGCTGTGTTACAGCCAGGCTGGGTGAGTTAAGCAGTCATGTCTTCAGGCCCGCTGATCCGCGCTGCTGTGACGTCGCTCACTGAGCGGATGTCCGCCACTGTAACAAGCTTTCGACCGTTCGGCCCTGGCGAAGTGATCACTGGTTTACGCGCCGATTACGCCCACGGAACGAAATGCGAACAAATTTTGCGCAGCATGAACGCGTAACTGTGGTGCGGCTGTGACCGCCACCACAGCGGTCATCGGCGATCGAAATACCAACGCGACCAGGACAACTCGAAGACGCATGGCTACAGCTGGCCAGTTAACAGCGAGCGTCTGCAGTTCCCGTGCAGCACGAGTACGCCAATGCCGTTAAAGCTGAGGCACTTTGCGTGGAAACCGCGGCCGTGACGCCCAGCGCCAGTCGGTAACTAGAGGTTGGGGATATGGATTTCGCGGCGTTACCGCCAGAGATCAACTCGGGCAGGATGTACACGGGTCCGGGACCGGGGCCGATGCTGGCCGCTGCGGCGGCCTGGGATGGCTTGGCCGCGGACCTGGCTTCCACGGCGTCCTCCTACCAATCGGTGATTTCGGATCTCGCCAGTGCCTGGTCGGGGCCTTCCTCGGCGTCAATGGCCGCAGCGGCTGCACCATATGTGGCGTGGATGGCCACCGCAGCAGAACAAGCTGAGCAGACCGCCAGCCAGGCCAGGGCCGCGGCCGCTGCCTATGAGACCGCGTTTGCGATGACGGTGCCTCCACCGGTGATCGCCGCCAACCGCAGCCTGCTGATGACGCTGATCGCCACCAACATTCTGGGTCAGAACACCCCGGCCATCGCTGCGACGGAAGCCCACTACGCCGAGATGTGGGCCCAGGACGCCGCGGCGATGTACGGCTATGCCGGGTCCTCTTCGGCCGCTACGCAATTGACTCCCTTCACGCAACCGCCGCAGACGACCAACGCTGCCGGCACGGCAGCGCAAGCGGCTGCGGTAACCCAGGCCACAAGCACGTCGACCAGTTCGAACATCGGCGCGCAGCTGTCACAGCTCGTGAACTCCCTGCCGACCGCCCTGCAAAGCCTGGCAACCGGCCTGGCCAACTCCCCGACGACAGGCTCGACCAACCTGTTGTCGGGACTTTCGCTGCCGACGTTGTTCAACTTGCAGTTGCCATCGGGACTTTCGACGGATCTGGCGAACTGGAACACAATCTGGTCGACGGTCACCGGCCCGCTCTCCCCAGTGGGCTGGAGCGGCATGCTCGGTGGCCCGTTCCTGTCATTCGGGCAGGCATACTCCTGGGTTCAAAACGGGCAGGGCGCGGCCGCCTGGCTTGCCGGCCCGAAGGCCCCGACCGGAGCATTGGCACCGCTCGGGGATTCGTTGAAATCTGTTGTGAGCCCCATGGGCTCGGGTGGGGGGGCCGTGTCGGGTGCCATGGGCCGCGCCGCCGCGATCGGGAGTCTGTCAGTGCCTCAGAGTTGGGCCACAGCCGCGCCGGCGATCAAAACGCTCGCTGCGTCGCTGCCGGCCAACGCGGCCGCCGCGCCAGTTGCCTCGCTGTCCGCCGAGGAGGGCGTCTTCAGTCAGATGGCACTGTCCAGCTTGGCCGGACGCGGCCTTGCTGCTGCTGCGACCCGCTCGGTGGGCGGTGCTGCGGCAAGCCCGGCCAGCAGCGTCGCCGCCGCGACTGATCCCGCCGCAGCCACCATCATCGTCATCCCGGCGGTCGAGGAATGACGGTCATGACGACGCACCAGTTGCCGACCACAGGCCGTTCAGGCTCGCCGACCAGCTAGGGGTGTAGACGTGTTGTACTCAGCGCTGCCGCCGGAAATCAACTCAGGCAGGATGTACAGCGGTCCAGGATCGGGATCGATGCGGGCCGCCGCGGCGGCCTGGGACGCGCTGGCCGCCGAGCTACAGTCCACCGCGACTTCCTATTCATCGGTGGTCTCGAGCCTTACGAGCGGGCCGTGGCTTGGTCCATCGTCACTGAACATGGCGGCCGCGGTCGCACCGTATGTGGCGTGGATGTCGGCCACCGCCGCACAGGCCGCCGAAGCTGCCACCCAGGCCACCGCAGCGGCAAGCGCTTATGAGACTGCGTTCGCCGCGCACGTGCCACCGGTGGAAATCGCGGCCAACCGCAGCCAATTGGCATCGTTGATGGCGACCAACATCTTCGGACAGAACACCGCGGCGATCGCAGCCACTGAGGCCCAATACAGCGAAATGTGGGCCCAAGACGCCCTGGCCATGGACACCTACGCCGCCTCGTCGGCGGCTGCCGCCAAGGTGACGCCGTTCACCGCGGCACCACAAATCACCAACTCTGCTGGGGTGCCCAGCCAGGCTGCCGCAGTGGCCCAAGCAGCTAGCACTGCGCCCGGGAGTGTGCAGTCGCTCTTGACAGCCGCAGCCGATCCCCTGACAACGGCTAACCCGGTGTTGCAAACGCTCGCAAACCTTTCCACCGACTACACAAGCACCATCAACGGCGTCCTCAACAGCCTCTTCGGGCCAAGCGGGGCGTCAACGATCACGGCCATGATCAACGGCGTAAAAGCTCCGGTCAGCGCCTTCACCTCGGTGTTCAACCCCATCGGACTGCTTGTCAACTTTCCCGTGTCGCAGTTCCTCAAGTTCGCCCCATCCCAGGCGCTCGGCGACATCCCGAGAGAGGGGCTGGGTGCTGGGCTTGGGCTTGGGTGGCCACATTGGAACCGGGGCACACTGTTTGGCTCGGTGTCGGCGAGCATGGGAAATTCCGGCACGTTGGTCGGAAAGTTGTCGGTTCCGCCGACTTGGGCCACGGCGACTCCGGCCATCAGGACTGTCGCCGCTGCGTTGTCGGCTACGGCACACGACGCCGTGCCGGCGGCCGCGCTTGGCGCAGGCAGCCTGCTCAGCTCAATGTCGGTGGCGGGCATGGTCGGAAGCGCGCTAGGCGCGGGTGCTCCCACCGCGGTGAGCCGAACCGGCGCCCGAGGTGGTCTCACACCGCTCAAAGACCTCAAAGACAAACACTCGCCGGAGCAGCTACAGCGCCTGGTCGCACAGATTTCGCAGAAACCCGAAAGCGTGCAGCACCACACCGTCGACGAAGAAGGTCTTGACAACCTGCTCGAGCAACTGTCGAAGAAGCCTGGCATCCACGCGGTGCATCTGTCCAAAGGCAAAGGCGACAAGCGGAAGGTTTTGCCGTCGGATGCCCAGTTCGGTTAGAGCACAAGAAGATTGCGGTGCAATCGCCAGCTGTCTGCGGCGGCCACATCGATTGGCTAATCGGAAGGATGGCTGGTGAACATCAACACCATTGCTACACAACTACTTTCGACACTGATGCCCACGCCCCCGCCGGAGAAAGGTCAGCGAATGAGACTGCTATTAGCGTTAGTCGGTATGTCCGCCATGATCGGCCTGGCTGCACCCGCGTATGGCGATCCGAGCGAAGTCGCGAACGATGCAGGCTTCCTCACTGCTCTGCAGCAAGCTGGCATCACTTATCCCAGCCCGGACTCAGCCGTTGGGGCCGCCCAAACGGTGTGCACCTGCTTGAATCACGGCGAATCAGGATTGGAGCTAGTTCACGACGTGAAGACGCACAATCCGGCATTCACGATGGATGCCGCAGCCCAGTTCGCCGCGATCTCAGCGAAGTACTACTGCCCCCAACAGCTGACCAAGAGTTAGTCCGAGCAGCACCAAGATTCAGACGCTGCGCGGGGTTGAACCGGGTGTCGGAGGCTGAACAGCCGGCGGCCAACGACCAAAGACTTTCGCGGCTCAAGCGCTGGCCTCCTTCAGTACTGCCGGACGCGGAGGGGTGTCTTGGATGCTCCGGCCGTGTTCGCCGACTGCAGCCGATAGGTGCTGCTACCTATCTCGACTACCCATGCACATTCACGCGCAGTGCGACGGCTGACCAATCCGGCACTGGCCCCGTTTGATGTCGGGAACACGGGCTAGACCAGTGCAGCCGGCCGCCGAAGTGGGCTCTCCGCCGGAAAGGTCTCACTCGAGCGCCGATAAGCGCCGCAGTGGTGTCGCCTCGAACTGTTGCTGCTGTACATTGTGGCCCTTGTCACGCCCCCCATGTGGCGTTACGCTCGGCGAGGTTGAGAACACAGCCGCAATTAACGGCCATGAGCTGTGGCAACCCGGAGGCCGCTCCCCGCAGTGGACGCAGTCGGGGTCGGCCGAACGCAACCCAGCTGCCGCTCGCATCGGGAATCCAACCGGCTACCCAACGGCTCCCGGCCGCAATTAGTCGTACGCGGTTCGCTCGGGAGGCAATATGTTGAGGAGCTCGAAGGCTCGGTTCCCGAAGCGATCGCTGCACAAGGGCACAAGGCGTCCCCGTCAGAATTGCCGACGCCCATGAGGTCGCCAAAGCCAACAACCAGTGCTGAGTCGCGCGTGGTTTCTACCACGTGTGCGAATAGCCTGATCGATTTGGCACCCGTGGGGCATGCCGATAAGAGCGGTGTGCCATTCTCTTCGGCGCAGCGCGGCCTCTTTACGCACCTCGGATCGCGTCATGCTATTCACAACCGGCACGTCATCGATCGTTCGCCGACTACGCCGAATACGGTGACCGCCTGGCACGGAACGCGCGGGGGCACACATTCTTTGGCAGTTACGCGACTTGCTGCACTGTTAAGCCACGCCTATTCGCCAGATTTAGGGCGCGACACGCAGCGTCATAATCGCTGCATTGAGTCATATCTACAGCGTCGGCGACACCGCCCATGGCGCACCCGCGGATCCTGACGCCGAAATCTTTTTGGGTGCGGAGTTGCCGGCGGCAGTTGCCGCCGCCCAGGCTGCGCGTCGACTTTTGAAATCGCCGGCATCGAACCGCAACGTCGAACGCCTTTGCGTTCCTGACTGTGTCAGGAACGGTCCGAGCGCCGACAGTGCTATCAAACAATCACCCGGAGGTGACTACGGGGAAGCTGATCTGAAGTGGGCCCAACGGCGAGGTAGGCGGCTGCTTCATGTCTGCTCGGTCGAAATCGTCATAATGCCATCATTTTTCGCCCTGAGTGCACGAAGCTATCCGAGACACCGTGACGCTCATAGGTTTATAGACCCGTCGCACCTCGGGTGCCGACGTAGATTAAGTATGCCCTACTGCTGCTGCGACTACCGCTGATGGCTTGGCGAAACCGGTTGTAGCTGAGCGCTATTCACGATATATTCCTGGTGACGCTTGGCCTGCGGACTGAATCACTTTTGTAAGCAGCGGATATCAGGCGGAGGGCGCATCGTGCGGTCAATCAACCTCGCAATAACGATGTTTCGCGGAGATCTGGTGCGGGTAGCTGGCGAGGGTCACAGTGAGCAAATCACATGCTGTCCCAGCAAGGGGGTGTGGTGATCGACTTCGGATTGTTACCGCCCGAGATAAACTCCGGCCGGATATATGCCGGCCCTGGAGCGGGCCCTATGCTCACCGCCGCGGCGGCCTGGGACAGCTTGGCCACTGGATTGCATTCCACAGCAGCATCTTTCGGGGCCGTCGTCTCAGGACTGACTGGCTCTTGGCAGGGTCCATCGTCGGCGGCGATGGCCGCCGCCGCCGCGCCGTATGCGGCGTGGATGAGCGCGACCGCCACCCAGGCCGAGCAGACAGCGTTGCAGGCGAAAGCGGCGGTAGCGGCATACGAGACTGCGTTTGCGGCGACCGTGCCACCGCCGGCGATTGCAGCCAATCGTGCGCAGCTGATGGCGCTGATCGCGACGAACTTTTTTGGTCAGAACACCCCGGCGATCATGGCCACCGAAGCCCAGTATGCGGAGATGTGGGCACAGGACGCGGCCGCGATGTATGGCTATGCCGCTTCTTCGGCGATCGCCTCGCAATTGACGCCGTTCGATCCGCCACCGAAGACCACTAACCCAGCCGGAGCAGCTGCGCAGTCCGCCTCAGTCGCCCAAGCCACCGGCACCGCCGCAGGCACCCACGCGACGACGCTCTCGCAGACGATGTCCGCGACGCCGCAGGCGCTGCAAGCCCTGGCGGCCCCCGCTGCCGCTGATCCGCCCGCTCCGGCCGCGGCTGATCCGCCGTCGCTGCTCTCCGAACTCAACATGACCCTCACCGGTCCGTTAGGGCCCACCTCGCTGTACGGCATCGGCGGCAGCCCGTATCTGCTTGGGGTCGAAAACTATCTGGTGCCCCAAAACGGGGCCAACCTGACCTCGGCGCTCACCAGGGTCACGAGGGACGAGAACGTATTGGGACGCCACTTGTATGGGCCGGAGGTGGGGCAGCCTCTGGCCGGTGCGCCAGGCGGGACACCAAGCGGGACAGTATCGGCGGGGATGGGCCGCGCCGCGGTGATCGGGCGCTTGTCGGTGCCGGAAGGCTGGACCTCGGCCGCCCCGGCGATCAGGTCGGTCGCCGCGGTGCTGCCGCAGACGAGTGTGCCTGCCGCGCCGGCGGCGGTGCTCGCCGCAGACGGCCAGGGAAGCCTGTTCAACAGCATGGCCCTGTCCGGGCTGGCCGGACGCGCCATGGCCGGGACCGGTGGTGGCGCTGCTCGCAGCGCAGGCGTCGGCGGCGCTGCCGCATCGGGGCAAGCCACCACCGCCACCATCATCGTCATACCCGAGGACGATTAGAGGCTCGTTCGATGACTCTGAGTTACCAGTACCAGGCGCCGCGCCGCGAGAGCACTGGGCGGCGGCAGTGGACGGGTTGTCGCGCAATCGCATTGACGGCTTGGCGGATATACAAACAGTTCGTCACCCGCTACGGCGAACGCGTGCGCCGCGCCGCGATCCGGTACTCGCCGCGCCCCAGTCCACGGCGTCGGCAACACCACCGCCTCTGCGGCGCGCCGTTGGCTGCAGTCACGTCACCAATTAGGGAGGAAAAATGTCATTTGTCACGACACAGCCAGACATGTTGGCAGCGGCAGCCAGCAGCCTGCAGGGCATCGGCGCGGCGATGAACGCTGAGAATGCGACCGCGGCGGCCCCCACAACCGGGGTGGTTCCCGCGGCTGCCGATGAGGTGTCAGCACTGACCGCGGCGCAGTTTGCTGCCCACGCCCAGATGTACCAAGCCGTCAGCGCGCAGGCGGCCGCCATCCACGAGACATTCGCGAACACCTTAGGCCTCAGCGCCGGTTCCTACGCGGCCACGGAAGCCGCCAACGCGATCGCTGCGGGGTAAGGGCCAGTCGGATGGACTACGGGCTGTTACCGCCAGAGATCAACTCCGCGCGCATTTATGCGGGTCCCGGATCGGGATCGCTGATGGCCGCGGCGACCGCTTGGAACGCGCTGGCCGCGCAGTTGCGGGCGACCGCAGCGTCCTACTCCTCGGTTGTCTCGGGTCTAACAGCCGGGTGGCAGGGCCCGTCGTCGGCGTCGATGGCTGCTGCGGCCGCCCCGTATGCGGCATGGCTGAACACGACCGCCGCCCAGGCCGAGCAGACCGCTGCCCAGGTCCAGGCCGGGGCGGCCGCCTATGAGACGGCGTTTGCGGCGACCGTGCCTCCGCCGGTGATTGCCGCCAACCGCAGCCAGCTGGCCACACTGATGGCGACCAACGTTTTGGGGCAGAACACGCCGGCAATCGCAGCCACCGAAGCGCAGTATGCCGACATGTGGGCCCAGGACGCCGCAGCGATGTACGGCTACGCCGGCCAGTCCGCAGCCGCCACGCGACTGACACCGTTCAGCTCACCGCCACCGACCACGAACCCGGGCGGCGGAGCCGGGCAGGCCGCCGCGGTCGCCCAAGCCAGCGGCACGGCGCCGGCGAACGCCCATTCGGCCTTGTCGCCGTTGATGTCGGCGACGCCGCAAGCGCTGCAAAGCCTGGCAGCGCCTGCTGCGGCTGATCCGCCCGCAGCCGCTGCGGATCCGCCGTCATTGGCGAGTTTCCTCAGCGCGCTGAACTCATCACCGCTCGCGCAGGGTCTCGGGGATATCGAGTTCGTGACCAAAGGAATCCGCCCGGTAAACGACGCATTGCTGAGCACCAGCTTGGGTTTGGTGGCGTCGGCGCGAACCCTCAACGATTCAGCGGTGACAGGCGAGGCGGAAATCTTCGCTTCTATTCCCAGTGCCGGAGGGCTGGCCGGCGGGTTCACGTCGGGGGCCAATGCGCTGGGCGGTGCCTCAGAAGTATCGGCGGGCGTAGGTCGCGCGGGTCTGGTGGGAGCGCTATCGGTGCCACCGAGCTGGGCGGCGGCGACTCCGACCGTCAGGCTGGCCGCCTCTGTACTGCAGGGCACCGCCGCGGCTGCCGCGCCGACGGCTGCGGCCGAAGGTGTCGGAAACCTCTTCAGCCAGATGGGTTTGGCCAGCTTGGCCGGAGGCGCGCTGGGAGGTGCTGTTCCCCGCGTGATAACGGCAAGTGCGGCCCGCGGCACGGACCCCGGCATAGACAACGGCAAGGACGGAAAGGAGGGCAAACAAGGCAGTGGAAAGGACACGCCAGAAAAACTCAAACGCGTGCTCGCCGAATTGTCGCAACAGCCAGAGTCGGTGCAGCATTGGCACACCGACAAGGCGCACCTCGAGAGCCTCCTCGAACAGCTCACCAGCAAACCCGGGGTACATGCAGTCCATGTGTCCGGAGGCGAGAAACCCAAACCGGCACAACCGAAAGCGCAGTGGGGATGAACATGGGCCGCGTACTGTCCACGAAATGTTCATGGGGAGAATAGATCCAGCGAGGCGCCAGCGCGCCGTGCCTGCTATCGGTCATTCCGGTTGAACCGATGACGTTGCGATG
>NZ_DASRBZ010000354.1:0-4824 GCF_035653355.1 Mycobacterium sp.
ACTGAGTCAGTCATCTCACTCAGTAGTATAGACACCCATCACCGATCGTCGATAGGTTAGTTAACCAACTAACACTGTTAATTGGCGAGCTGCGAACAGACGCGGCCGCGCCCCCGTCGTAACTTCAGGAAGTCGCAGCGCTTACATCGCGGCGGAAAGGCGTGTCATGGAAGGGGATTGGAATGCTCAGAACCGCGGGATTGTCGGGGAATTCCGCGCGAACAACGTTCGGCTCGGTGGCTCCTTCCCACGCCGACAGGTTGATGTTGAGGTCGGTGGCGAGACCTTTCCCGCACGGGCTGTGGTGGTGACCGGCGTGGAGCGGGAAACGCCTAGTGCACAGCAGGCCGTCCCAAAACCCTGGTCTGGCAACGAATCTTGCGATCACGTTCCGCGAGTTATCGCATTGCACCCGCGGAGCAACGCTGATCCACCGACAACGGGTGATACTGGTCAGCTCGCCGGGATGGGGTCGAACCGGAAAACCGCGATACGGCCTGCCAGCGCCTCGACTTCTTCGGGGGTGCCATGGCGGACCAAACCAGCACGTTTCAGAAACGCCACGCCGACCGGTACTTCGGTGGGAAAGGCGCGCAGTACCGGGCGGGATTGCTCGGGGTCGAGTTCGACCAGCTTTACCCGGCGCGACTTCCGTCCCTTGCTGAGGGCTCCGACGCCGGCGGCGCGTGCATTGCGCACCCAATCGGCGCCCGGGAATCCCGCCACGGTGTAGAGCTCGCCGTCGAGTGTGAACGGTGTCATCGGCGTGCTGCGTGGCAGACCGGTGCGGCGGCCCGGCAATGTCAAGACCATCGGCGGTCCCGTTGGGATGCCCAGCTTTTGAAGCGCAATCATGAGTTTGTTCATCGGTTTGAGCCAGCGCGGAGGCTTCGGATCGGTCATGACTACCTCGCTTCAGTCCCGATGAGCCGATAACAACCAGCCCGCCACCGACACGCGGCCGTCGCGCTCATCCCGGAAGTCGGCGCCCATCAAGGCGGACAGATCTGTGGCGCCTTGAGGAGCATTGGCGTATAGGCGGGCGGGCGTGATCTCGTCGATGAGCCAGTATTTCGAGACCACCTCGCGCAACTCGTCGGCGGTCACCGCATTGGCTGGACCGCTGGGCATCGCCGCTTTGTCGAATACCAGCACAAAGTACGACGCTCCCGGCGCGGCCGCGCGGGCAATGGATTGCTGGTATCCCTCGCGTGCCTCGACCGGGATGGAGTGAAACAGCGTGCTGTCGACGATGGTGCCGAACCTTTCGTCGTATCCGGTGAACGCACTGATGTCGGCCACCTCGAAGCTGGCGTTGGTCAGCCCACGCCTGGCGGCTTCGCGGCGCGCCAACTCGATGGCGGTCGGCGACAAGTCAAGTCCCACAGTGGTGTAGCCGCGTTCCGCGAGATACAACGAGATGGCGGCCTCTCCGCAGCCGACGTCAAGGACGTCGCCGTGAAACTTGCCGGCGTGGATAAGGGCGGTCAGCTCGGGCTGGGGTTCGCCAATGCTCCAGGGCGGCTTGGTTCCCTGACCGAATTGAGCGGACTCGCCCCGGTAGGCCGATTCGAATTCGAAATCAAGAGGTTCAGTCATCGCTTCTGTATATCAACCCAGTTGATGTATGTCAACAGTGTTGACATAGCTATTTGCGCATGAAGATGAGATGTGTGACGCCACTGGGAGTGCTCACCGACTCCACCCGGAAGCGCTGCTCCACTCCCTCGAGGCCGTCCCAAAGCGATTCGCCACGCCCCAAAACGATGGGCACCACAGTGATGTGCAGGTGATCGATCAGGTCGGCTGCCAGAAACTGGCGGATGGTCGACGGACCGCCGCCGATGCGGACATCCAGATCGCCGGCGGCCTCCTGCGCGGCGTCAAGTGCCTCGGCAGGGCTGGCATCGATGAAGTGGAAGGTGGTACCACCCTCCATCACTATGGACGGCCTGGGGTAATGAGTGAGCACGAAGACCGGGGTGTGAAATGGCGGGTTGTCGCCCCACCAACCTTTCCAGTCGTCGTCAGCCCATGGCCCGCGCTGGGGTCCGAACTTGTTGCGCCCCATGATTTCCGCGCCGATCCCTAGGGACCACCTGCTGGCCATAGCTTCGTCGAAGCCCATGTCGCCACCGCGTTCGCCATGCATAGCCCGGAAGGTCCGTGTCGCGAAGAACCATTCGTGCAGGCGATCACCGGCGTGCCCGAACGGTGAATCGAAGCTTTGTCCGACGCCGGTTGCAAAACCGTCGAGGGAAACCGAAAAGTTGTGCACGCGCACCTGCGACATGGCGGGCTCCTTGCGTCTGTATCTGAAGTGGTACGGGTGGCCGGTCTGGGCCATTGCAAGTAGGACTGTCCGCGGCCTGAGAACTAATCGTCCGCGCCGGCGCAGAGTGGACGGTGCGACAAAGCTAGACCAGCCAGGCCGCGGCGTTCGGCGGCAACTTCCCGTCCGCCAAGTCCGCACTGTGCAGGAGCAGCTCACCGTCGGGCAGCGCCAGCGGACGATTGCCGACATTCAGTGCACAGATCAAGCCGCCGCCACGCCTGAAGATCAGCGCATCTCGTGGCGCTGGCAGCCAGTCGACGCGGCTGCCGACGAATTCCGAACGCACACGGCGCAATTCCACGATGCGCCGGAAGAACGACAGCATCGATTCGGTATCCCGAAGCTGCTTTTCGACAGTCAGCGCCGCCCATTCCGCCGGCATTGGCAGCCAGGTTTCGGACGACGTCGAGAAGCCGAACGGGGGAGCATCACCGCTCCACGGCATGGGCACCCGGCAGCCGTCGCGACCGCGCTCGGTATGGCCAGAGCGTTCCCATGTCGGGTCCTGCAGCACCTCATCGGGCAACTCCACATCGGGCAGGCCCAGCTCCTGGCCGTTGTAGATGAAGGCGGCGCCCGGCAGGGCGAGCATCACCATCGCCATGGCTCGCGCTCGGTCCAGCCCAACCTTGCCGCCGCCGTAGCGGGTGACCTCCCGGCCGACGTCGTGATTGGCTATCGCCCACGTCGGTGACGCATCTTCGATCGCCGCGGCGGCCAGCGTGTTCTCGATTGCGTCGCGAAGCTCGTCGGCGTCGAAATCCGCTTGAGCCAGCCGAAAATTGAAACCCAAGTGCAGTTCGTCGGGTCGCAGGTATTCGGCCCACCGGACGTTGTCGTGCACCCAGATCTCACCGATAGTCACCGCATCCGGGTAGTCGTTGACGACTGCGCGGATGTGGCGATGAATCGCATGCACATTGGGGTGGTTGAACCGCGGATCGCGGTCTTTGTGGCGCAGTAGCCGGTTGTCGACTGATTCCATGTCCGGTAGTCCGGGCGGCTTCGCCATGCCGTGCGCGACGTCGATGCGAAAGCCGTCCACGCCGCGTTCCAACCAGAACCGCAGGGTCTTCTCCAGATCGTCGAAGACTTCCGGGTTGTCCCAATTAAGGTCGGGCTGCTCGGCGTCGAACAGGTGCAGGTACCACTGCCCCGGATTGCCGTCGGGTTCAACGATCCGCGTCCATGCCGGCCCACCGAACACCGATTCCCAGTTGTTCGGCGGCATCGACCCCCCGGGGCCGCGGCCGTCGCGAAAGATGTAGCGATCACGCGCGGCGCTGCCCGGCCCGGCCTCCAGCGCGGCCTGAAACCACGGATGCTGGGAACTGGTGTGGTTGGGCACCAGGTCCATGGTGATCTTGATGCCCTGTCCGTGCGCCTCGGCGATCAGCCGTTCCGCCGCGGCCAGCCCGCCGAACAGGGGGTCGACGTCACGGGGATCGGCGACGTCGTAGCCGTGGTCGGCCATCGGGGACACCGTGACCGGGTTCAGCCAGATCGCATCGACACCGAGCAGCTTGAGGTAGTCGAGCCGGGCTACCACCCCGTCGAGGTCGCCGACGCCGTCACCGTTGCTGTCGGCGAAGGATCGCGGATAGATCTGATAGAACACCGCACGCGACCACCATGGTCCTGTCGTGCCGCCCATCAGAACGGCGAATTGACGAGCGAGTGCGCGGCCATTTCCAAGTAGTCGAGCAGTTCTTTCCGG
This sequence comes from Mycobacterium sp., assembly GCF_035653355.1. Classification (GTDB taxonomy): domain Bacteria; phylum Actinomycetota; class Actinomycetes; order Mycobacteriales; family Mycobacteriaceae; genus Mycobacterium. The sequence goes on from NZ_DASRBZ010000354.1 coordinate 4,053, forward strand.
TGCTGATCGTCGAGGGTCTGGGAATCGATGGAGGCGACGGCGGTGTGCATGCAGCGCAGCCAAGCGTCGCGCTCGATGGGCGAGATCCGAAACGGCATATGACGCATCCGCAAACGCGGATGGCCGCGACGTTCAGAGTAGGTTCGCGGACCGCCCCAGTACTGCTCGAGGAACATCCGCAGTCGTTCCTCGGCGCCGGAGAGGTCCTCTTCGGGGTAAATCGGGCGCAGGATCTCGTCCTCGGCGACCAGCTCGTAGAAGCGCCCCACGATCGCGTGGAAGGTTTCCGCGCCGCCGACGGCGTCGTAAAAGGACTGTTGCACCGGTTCCATCCCTTCCATTGTGGTCTATCGTCGGCGGCTTACGGCGTGCGGCAGTGTGGACCCAGTCACACCGCCTGCACCCGATGTTCACCGATTGACCAGCGCACACACACCGAATTGGCGTGCGATCGGGGGCGAATCATGGTGGACTGTTCGGCGGAGGACCTATGGCGCAGCGCAAGAAACGCCGCCACCGCAGTTCCGCGGCGGGGCTAACCGAGCCAGCGACCGGTTCCTGCCTGCATAGCGTCGATACGCGTCCACCCGTCCCGCACGATGGTGCATCAATCTGGACCCGGCGGCGGGTGCTGCTGCTGAACTCCACCTATGAGCCGTTGACCGCGCTGCCGCTGCGCCGGGCGATCATCATGCTGATCTGCGGCAAGGCCGACGTCGTGCACGACGACCCAGCCGGGCCGGTCATCCACTCCGCGACCAGGACGATCGCC
>NZ_DASRBZ010000355.1:0-10054 GCF_035653355.1 Mycobacterium sp.
GAGGGCGCCGGCGATGTCTTGCTGGCGTAGTGCGGCGATCAAGTCGGTGATGACGGCCTTGACGTCGCCGACGATCGGCACGTCGGCGTGGCGGTTCTTGCCGATTTCGGCCGGGTCGATGTCGGCGTGGATGACCTTGGCCTCCGGGGCGAACGAGTCGAGCTTTCCGGTGACCCGGTCGTCGAAGCGGGTGCCTAACGCGATCAGCAGGTCGCTGCGCTGCAGCCCGGCCACCGCCGTGACCGTGCCATGCATGCCCGGCATACCGAGGTGCTGGGGGTGGCTATCCGGGAACGCCCCGCGCGCCATCAGCGTGGTGACCACCGGGATGCCGGTCAGCTCGGCCAGCTCACGCAGCTGCCCGCACGCGTCACCGCGGATGACGCCGCCGCCGACGTAGAGCACCGGCTTGCGCGCAGCCGCGATCAGCTTGGCTGCCTCGCGAACCTGCCGGTTGTGCGGTCTGGTGGTGGGCTTGTAGCCGGGAAGATCCAGCCGCGGCGGCCAGCTGAACGTGCACTGGCCCTGCAGCACGTCCTTGGGGATATCGACAAGCACCGCGCCGGGACGACCGGTGGACGCGATGTGGAAGGCCTCAGCCAGCGCCTGCGGGATCTCGTCGCCACTGCGGACCAGGAAGTTGTGCTTGGTTATCGGCATGGTGATGCCGGAGATGTCGGCCTCCTGGAAGGCGTCGGTGCCGATCAGCGAACGCCCCACCTGGCCGGTGATGGCGACCACCGGGATGGAGTCCATCTGCGCATCGGCCAGCGGGGTCACCAAGTTGGTCGCTCCGGGACCAGACGTGGCCATGCAGACCCCGACCTTGCCGGTGGCATGCGCATAGCCGCTGGCGGCATGCCCGGCCCCCTGCTCGTGGCGCACCAGCACGTGGCGCAGCTTTTGGGAGTCGAACAGCGGGTCGTATACCGGCAGCACAGCACCACCGGGAATACCGAAGATGACCTCTACGTCGAGTTGCTCCAACGATCGGATCACCGACTGTGCTCCGGTAAGCTGCTGCGGCGCAACAGCTTTCGACTGGACCCCGGGCGTCGCCGATTTACGAGTGCTCGGCGCGCCGTTGGCGGCCTGCGGCTCGGCTTTGGAAGCCCACGGGGTGGTGGGTGCGCTCACTGTGTCCTCTTTGATCCTGTTGTCATCGTTTTGCTGCGGTGCTCGGGATGCCGAACGGTGGGTGGGCAACAAAAAACCCCCGCCAGCTCAGCTGCTGCACGAGGGTTGCGCGTTGATGCCCGTGAAAGCCAGGTCCGCCTGAGCTAGTCAGCCACCAACGCGCCGACCAAGTACTACGAGCATCCTGGGCATATCCACAGCGTTCGACGGTAGTCTCCGCACAGGTCAGCCGTCAAATCCGCCCCCTTATGCGACGCAGCGCTTCGACCAAATGTGCGTGTCTGGCATCCGGTGTGCGGTGAGGGCGACGACACGCCGTGCAGGGTCGCTCTAGGCGCACGGTCGATGCGAATCGGCGCCGGCGATCGGTGCGATGATGCAGAGGTGGCTACCGGTTCCTCGGAGCAAACCTCGCCTGCGCCGCCCGTGGTGATCAAGGTGTCGCCGATGGCACACTTCGCCGTCGGATTCTTCACCCTAGGGCTGCTCATCCCGGTGCTGACCTGGCCGGTCACCGCGCCGCTGCTGGCGATCCCCGTGCTGCTCTCGGCGTTGATCGTCCGCCTGCGCACGGTCGCCGACCACGACGGGGTGACCGCGCGAACACTGCTGGGCAGCCGGAGGGTGAACTGGGATGACATCGACGGGCTGCGGTTCAGTCGCGGTTTATGGGCGCGGGCGCAGCTGAAGAGCGGCGACGAGCTGCGCTTACCGGCAGTCAGCTTCGCGACCCTGCCGTTGTTGACCGAAGCCAGCGCGGGGCGGGTGCCCAATCCCTACGCCTGACGGCGGGTTGTTAATGCAGGGGATTGGCGCCGTTGAGCAACACGAACACGGCGACGCCGGCGCCGACGCCCAGAACCAGCGCCGCGAACGAGCCGACGAACGGCCGCCGGGCCCAGCCGCGCCCGGCGTCGAACCCATAGCGGCCCGGACCTATCAGGATCACCGCGGCGGCGACGAGGATCAACATCAGTTGGTATTCATGCCCGCCCGGGAAGAAGAAGCGGAAGGACCTCGAATTGGACTGCGCTGACATGTCCGCAAGCAAGCCGTTGAGCAGATAGGCCAGCGCACCCGCGGCCGCCAGCGGGGTGAACAAGCCCAATACCAGCAGCACTCCGGCGACGATCTCGCCGCCAGCACCCACATAGGTCAAGATGTCCGCGTGTTGGTAGCCGGCGTCGGACAGCGAGTCCCTGAATGCGGTCAGGCCCTCCCCGCCCCACCAGCCGAAGAGCTTTCGGAGACCATGAGCGACCAGGACCGCGCCCAGCCCGACGCGCAACAGCAAGAGACCGAGATTCTGGGTGCCGCGCCGGCCGGCGGCGCGAACCCGCTCATCGTCCTCGGCCGTGTCGGTCTCATCTGGCCCGAATGCCGAGTGTCGGCCACTGGATTGCGGCTCCATATACGGCAACGGTTCCTGGCCGCCAAGCCCGAAGCCGGAGCCCACCCGACGTGCGTTGCCAGCGTCGTTGCCGGAGCTGTAGTGGGGGATCGTGGTGGTCTCGAAATCGCCGGCATAGTTGGCTGACGGCAGGTCGTCTTCCGGGTCGACCAGACTAGCTGAAGCCGGCCGGACCTGGGTCTGCGCAGCGGAATCGTCCGGCCGTCGCCAGTGCGATTCATTCGGTTGACTGGTCACGGGTGTCAGGGTAAGGGCATTTGCCGCTGAATTTGGGATTTGAACGGCGCTTTCGCCGGACTTAATTAGCAGTTCATCGCCCGCGACGCTGATGCGGCCCGTCGGGTCGGCGACGCGCGCGGCGATGTGGGTCCGGTGCCGGCCCACGACGAACGGGCCGATACAGCCGGGCGCGGTAACCTGGCCATCATGCGGGTACGGCGGTCGCTGCTAGCCGCGCTGTGGGTGGCGCTGCTGGTCTCGAGCGGCTGCGCGCGGTTCAACGACGCCCAGTCGCAGCCGTTTACCACCGAGCCGCAGCGGCGACCGCCGGCCACCTCGACACCTCCCCCACCTCCGCCGCTGCCGGCCAAACCGTTCCCCAAGCAGTGCCCGGCGCCGGGCGTAATGCAAGGCTGCCTGGAGAGCACCAGCGGTTTGATCATGCTGCCGGACAGCAAGTCGGCGCTGGTCGCCGAACGCACTACCGGTGCGGTTAAGGAGGTCTCGGTCAGCGCCGAGCCGAAGGTCAAGACCGTCATCCCGGTCGACCCGTCCGGCGACGGCGGGCTGATGGACATCGTGCTGTCACCGACGTATTCCCAGGACCGGCTGATGTACGCCTACGTCAGCACGCCCAGCGACAACCGGGTCATCCGCATCGCTGACGATGACATTCCCAAGGACATCCTGACCGGCATTCCGAAGGGCGCGACCGGCAATACCGGCGCGCTGCATTTCACCAGCAAAACCACCTTGGTGGTGCTGACGGGTGACGCGGGCAATCCGGCGGCGGCTGCCGACCCGGCGTCGCTGGCCGGCAAAGTGATTCGGATCGAGCAGCCGACCACGCTCAACCAGGCGCCGCCGACCACAGCGCTCACCGGTATCGGCTCGGGCGGCGGACTGTGCACCGATCCGGTGGACGGCTCGCTCTACGTTCTCGACCGTGCCCCGACCGCGGACCGGTTGCAGCGGATCTCGCGGGAGTCGCGGGTGTCGACCGTGTGGACATGGCCAAATCGGCCGGGTGTCGCCGGCTGCGCGGCGCTGGACGGCACCGTCCTGGTCAACCTGATCAACACCAAGCAAACCGTGGCGGTGCATCTCGCTCCGGCGACCGGTGCCGTCACTGGCGAACCGGAAGTCGTCCGCCAAGACACCCACGCCCACGCCTGGGCCGTGCGGATGGCGCCGGACGGCAACGTCTGGGGCGCGACGGTCAACAAGACCGCAGGGGACGCGGAGAAGCTCGACGATGTGGTGTTCCCGCTGTTCCCGCAGGGTGGCGGCTTCCCACGTACCAACGACGACAAGACCTAGAGCCCGTCCGATGCGCGCCGTGAAGCGGCGCGAGGAGAAGCCGGGCAATCAGATTTGGACGCCCGGGCGGTCTTATGCCTCGTGGCCGGGTTCGAGGTCGACGACGTCGGAAAAGCTCACCAGATCCTCCGAGCTGTCGGGGGCGTAGGCCCTGACGGGCTCCAGCACGTGACCGACATGGTCGCCGAGATCGATGCGGCTCTGTGTCTTGCCGACGAACCACGCCGCCGCGTCATCCAGAATGGGCATGCCCTCGGGCCCGCTGCGCCAGGAGCAGTGCTCGAATTTGTTGATCCGATCACCGGTTTGGCTGCCGAACAGTCGTGCCAACTCGATGTGGCGGCGTGCCACGAGATGCACGGCCAGATAGTCGGATTGGCAGGCCACCCCGAAGGTGTGGTTGCGCTTGGAAATGCCAACCAGGAACCGGGGCGGCTGCAAGCTGGTTTGGGTCGCGAAGCCGACCAGACACCCGGATGCATGGCCGCCGGCCTGGGTGGTCACCACAAACATGGTGTAGTCCAGCATTGCGACCAGCCGGTCGAAAGATTCGTCGCCCATCCGCTCATCATGGACTGACGCGCGAGAATTTGTTGCAGCCCCGCGCATCTACATCTACGCGAGCCGCTGGTTGGTCACGTCCAGTTGACGCGCCGTGCTGTCGGCCAACGCCTCGATCTGGTTGGGTTGCAGCCGGCCGCACAGCCGGCCCCAGTGGATTGCGACCTCGTCTCCGACGGCCACATCGGGTACCGCACTGTATCCGTCTACCCACACGGCGAGTCGACGCGGCGCCGGCTCGGACAGACCAAGTGCGCGCCCCTCCCACGTCAGTGCGCGGCACGACACCTCGATGTCGTCGCCGTCGCGGGAAATCACTGTGCCCCAGGTGATCCGGCAATTGTCGAGGACGTTCAACGGGTGCTCGTCGAGTCCCCGCCCGAGCAGCCGCGACCAAGGATAGATGCCGAACACGTGGAAGCAGTGGTTTGCCGCGGCCTCACCAATCAGATCCGGCCCGAGATGCGACCAGTAGCGGGCCGCCTGCGGGCCGATGATCGCCAGCAGCTGCTCGACGAACTGCGCCGGATCCAGCCGAGCGCCGAGACCCCCGCCGAGCCAATACGCTTCCACCAGGCGGTAGTCGAGCGGGTCGGCGATGCCGGTCATCGTCGACAGCACCTGCAAATAGGGCCAGGCGCCGGAGAACTTCATCGCCGCATCCCGCACGTCGTCCACCGAGCCGTCCCGCAATGTGGCTCCTAACGGCGGGCCGCAATAGCCCAGTGCGTTGGGGGCATAGGCGTAGCGGGCAAACATCTCCGCCCCGCGCGCGTCCACCGCAGCCGCTGTCATGCCCGCCCCGACGACCCGACGAGCTTGATGGCGTCGCGATGCATCCGCCCGAAGTTGTAGTAGGCCGCGCACGCGCCCTCAGGGGACACCATGCACGTGCCGATCGGGGTCTCCGGAGTACATGCTGTGCCGAAAATCTTGCACTCCCAAGGCTTCAGCACACCCTTGAGCACCTCACCGCATTGGCAGGCCTTGGGGTCGGCGACCCGCACGCCGGGCATCGCGTAACGCAGTTCGGCGTCGAAGTCGGCGAAGTCGTCCGAAAGCCGCAGCGCGCTTTGCGAAATGAAGCCCAGCCCACGCCATTCGAAGTGCGGGCGCAGTGCGAACACCTTGCTCATCAGCTTGAGCGCGGCCGGGTTGCCGTTTTCGGGCACCACCCGCGAATACTGGTTCTCCACCTCGCAGCGGCCCTCCCGGATCTGGGTCAACAGCATCGCCACCGACGCCAAGATGTCCAAGGGCTCAAACCCCGAGACCACCAACGGTTTTCCGTACACCTCCGGCACGAACCGATAGGGCCGGTTGCCGACCACCGTCGACACATGCCCCGGCCCGATGAAGCCGGACAGCCTTAGATCCGGTGATTCCAGGATCGCCTTGATGGGCGGCACGATCGTGACGTGGTTGCAGAACACGCTGAAGTTCTTCAGGCCGAGTTCGCGCGCGCGTACCAGCGTCACCGCCGTGGACGGAACCGTGGTTTCGAAGCCGATGGCGAAGAACACCACGTGCTTGTCGGGCTTGTCCACCGCGATTTTGAGCGCATCCAGCGGCGAGTAGACGAAGCGCACGTCGGCGCCGCGCGCCTTGGCGTCCAGCAGGCTGCCGTTCGAGCCGGGTACGCGCATCATGTCGCCGAAACAGGTGAAGATGACGTCGGGTTGCTCGGCCAGCCACATCGCGTCGTCGATGCGGCCCATCGGGATCACGCAAACCGGGCACCCGGGGCCGTGCACCAACTCGACGTTCTCGGGCAGCAAGTGTTCGATGCCGTGCCGATAGATGGTGTGGGTGTGCCCGCCGCACACTTCCATGAACTTGAAGTGGTCGCGCTCCCCGGCCAAGTGCTTGATCGCAACCAATAGTTTGCGGGCGGCCGCCGGGTCGCGGAACTCGTCGACGAATTTCATAGCAAGGCCTTCCCGTCAGACGATCGCGGTCGAGTCGAAAGCTTCCATCTCGGTGGCGTAGGCGTCGCCCATCTTCTTGACGGCCGCCAACGTGAGCAATGCTTCAGTTTCGTCGATCTTGGCCATCGCGAAACCGACGTGGACCAGCACCCAGTCATCGGGTTGCGGCATGTCGTTCTCCAGCAGCCGCACGCTGATTGTGCGCTGTACGCCGCTGACTTCGACCTTTGCCAAATAGTGTTCGGCGTCGGTGATCTCGACGATCCGCCCCGGTATCCCCAAACACATGTCAACTCCTTCCTGTGGCGGCCCGCTACGTCCTCAACAGATCCGCGGCAGCGGGTCGCCGACGAGCATGTCGACGATGCGGGTACCGCCGAACCCAGTACGTACCACCACGGTTTCCGCGGGCTCCGCCACGATCTGCCCGATCTCGGCTGCCTCGGTGCCCAGGGGATGCGACCGCAATGCCGCCAGCGCGGCGTCGGCTTCCTCGGGCGCCACGACAGCGACGAATTTGCCTTCGTTGGCGACATACAGCGGGTCGATGCCGAGCAGCTCACAAGCGCCGCTGACCATCGGGTGCACAGGAAGCCGCTCCTCGTCGAGCACCACACCCAAGCCACACGCCTGAGCAAGCTCATTGCAAACCGTGCCGACCCCGCCCCGCGTGGGGTCGCGCAGCCAGCGGGTCGACGGCGCGGCCGCCAACAGCACTTCCACCAACGGGCTCACCGACGTGGTGTCGGAACAGATATCGGCTTCGATCGCCAGATCGCCGCGGGCCAGCATCACCGCCATGCCGTGATCGCCCATGGAACCCGACAACAGCACCTTGTCACCAGGGCGAACCGACTGGGCAGACAAGCGCCGCCCGGGAGGAATCACACCGGCTCCGGTTGTCGTGATGAATAGCCCGTCCGCAGCGCCGTTGGGCACCACCTTGGTGTCACCGGTGACGATCTGCACAGCGCACTGGGCCGCAGCCGCCGCCATGTCGGCGACAATCTCCTTGAGCTCGGCAACCGGGAACCCCTCTTCCAAGACGAACGCCGCCGAAATCCATTGCGGCACAGCGCCTGCCACCGCCAAGTCGTTGGCGGTTCCGTGTACCGCCAGTTCGCCGATCGACCCGCCCGGGAACCGCCTGGGCTGCACTACGAACGAATCAGTCGACAGCACCATCCGCTCGCCGCTGGGCAAGCTGATCACGGCGCCGTCGCCGAGCGACTCCAGAATCGGGTTACGGAAGGCTTCCATAAACACCGCATCGACAAGGGCGGCCGAGGCTTTCCCGCCCGCTCCGTGTGCGAGGGTGATGTGGTCGTCGAGCAGCCGGGGCCGGCGCCTGCGGAACGATTCAATGCGCTCGATCACCTCACCCTCGGCGAAACGCGGACCCGAGGACAGGTATTCGCTTGCCGGCTTGCTCATCGGGCCTCCGCTCGCTGACTGACCATGTGCTCGTGCACCACTAACCACAGCTCGTAGCCCAGCAGGGCTTGGGATTCCTGAATCCGGTGCACACTCTGGGAGCGAACCACGAAGCACGCGTCGACATCCGCGCTCTTTGCGAACGCACCGCCGTCGTATCCGGCGAAGCCGACGGTGTACATGTCGCGCTGGCGTGCCTCCCGAAGCGCCGCCATCAGGTTGGGTGAGCTGCCGCTGGTCGACATCGCAATCGCGATGTCCCCTGGCTTGGCGCGGGCAATCAACTGGCGGGCGAACACCAGCTCGAAGCCCACGTCGTTGCCGAGTGCGGTCAAGATCGCCTGGTCGGCGGTCAACGACCAGGCCGGCAGCGGCGTACCGATAGGCGGGCGGGCGAAAAGCCTTGCCAGCGTGGTTGAGTCGGTGCAGCTTCCACCGTTACCGAAGGTGAACAGTCGCCCGCCGGCGGCGAAACGACGCGCCATCTCGCTGGCTGCGGTGGTCAGCAGTTCGGCGTTTTCCTCCAGCGTGGAGCGGCGCAGCGCGAGGCTTTCGGCCGCCTTGGCTTGCGCCGACGCGGTCAGGTCGGCCAGCAGCGACTTCGAGTCGTTCTCCTGTGCGTCAATGAACGGATACAAGAAGTTGGTGGGTTCTTCAGTCACGGGTCCTCCACTGTCAACGTGCGCCGCTCCTCCTCATCGCTTCGCAATGCATCGTCGTCGTCGCGGACGCGGCTGATCGCCGTCCCGGCGTGGACCAGCACCAGATCGCCGACAGCAACCGGGTCGACCAGCGTGGTGGCGATGGTCTCGATGCCCTTAGCGGTGCGCACTTCCGCCAGCCCTTCGGTCGACGGTGCCAGCACCTCGCCGAGCCGGCCCTCGTCGCTGCAGGTGACGCAGACGTCGTCGGCGCCTTCTTGTCTCAGCAACCCGGGATGTTCGAAGCAGACGTGGGTGAGCTCCCACAGCAGGTGGTAGAACAGGACGAATCCTCCGGTTGCGGGCACGCGCGGATCGGGATCGTCAAGCCAGAGCACGTGATCGGCCATACCGGGCTTCGGCCGCTCCCCGCTGCCGATCCAGACGGTGGTGGCGCCCCACGCCGGGCATCGGCGCATCACCGAGCGCACCTGAGCATCGTGGGCGCCAGATATCGCGACGACGATGTCGCCGGGGCGCACCGATACCCGGACCACGTCGACGACATCGGGACCGGTGATCGCCACTGCCGGCAATGCCCGCTTCCCCACTATCACCGGATGAATGAACTCGACCGCGATGTGCAAGGCGTGCGGCTCCCAGCCGGGCGCGATCGACCACATGGTGGCGCCGGCTGCGAACCGTTTGGCCAAGGTGAACGCGGTAGCGGCCAGGTCAGCCGTCAGCTCGGCGCCCAACCCGCGGTCAATCGCGGTGGTAGCTAAACGCATCAATCAGCCCTCCCCACGTGAGACTGCCGGTCCAGCGCGGTCATTACGGAGACCGCGGCCTGACCAAGCGCCAGTCCGCCGTCGTTCGGCGGAACCGTATGGTGGGTCAGCACCTCGAATCCCGCCTGCGCCAACCGCTTCCGGCAGGCAGTCAGCAGCAGCACGTTCTGAAACACCCCACCGGTGAGGCCGACCAAGCGGACGTGGCCCGCGACTAGACCGACCACCTCGGCGACGGCGATCGCCACCGCCTCGTGGAACGCTGCCGCCAACGCCGCCGGTGTTGCCCCGGCGCGCAGGGCCGGCACCATCGCAAGCACCATCCGGGTCGGGTCGATCACCCCGTCCGACCGCACATCGAACCGCAACGGTGGCAGCGGGTCGCCAGCCGTCTCGGCCAGCACCTCAAGTTCGATGGCTGCCTGCGCCTCGTAGTCGATCCGGTGTCGCACGCCCAGCAGCGAGGCGACAGCATCGAAAAGCCGGCCCATGCTCGAACACGGCACACAACCCACACCGCTGTGCAATTGCGAACGGGTAAGCCGCAGTTCGGCAGCTGTTGCTGCGGTGACCGGGGCAAGGTCGGGGGTCCAGTCGATGCCGGCCATCCAC
>NZ_DASRBZ010000356.1:0-7370 GCF_035653355.1 Mycobacterium sp.
ACGAACCCGGCCCACTCTCAGGCAGGCCGAGCGCCTCACCGGGGTAAGCCGATGAGCGGCCGGATTGGGGCGGTTGTGGCGGGCCAGAAAGCCACGATGCCATCGCGCGGGCCATGGCCCCCACAATACGGCCGAGCCGGCCTGGTACTAGTTACCAATGACCGGGGCGCGTAACGTCAGCGCAACATAGGGTTGACCCTTGGGCAACATGGCCTCCATAGCGTTCGGTCGGGCCATCGTCACGGCCAAGTAAAGGAGAGCGCTTCAATGACCGCAATAGACTCGAAGCCCGCAGTAAAGGAGAGCGCTTCGGTGTCCGAAAAGACGGCCGACGACATCATCAAGCTCATCAGGGATGAGAAGGTCGAGTTCGTCGACGTCCGGTTCTGCGACCTTCCCGGGATCATGCAGCACTTCACGATTCCGGCGTCGGGGTGCGACGAGAGCGTTTTCACCGACGGGCTGGCCTTTGACGGTTCGTCGATCCGCGGCTTCCAGTCGATCCACGAGTCGGACATGTATCTGCTGCCCGACCCCGACACGGCGATCATCGACCCGTTCCGCGATGCCAAGACGCTGAACCTGAACTTTTTCGTGCACGACCCGTTCACCCGCGAGCCGTACTCGCGGGATCCCCGCAACGTGGCCCGCAAGGCGGAGAACTATCTGATCAGCACCGGCATCGCCGACACCGCATACTTCGGCCCGGAGGCCGAGTTCTACATCTTCGACTCAGTGGCCTTCGACTCGCGGATCAACGGTTCGTTCTACGAGGTCGACGCTATCTCCGGTTGGTGGAACACCGGCGCGGCGACCGAGGCCGACGGCAGCCCCAACCGCGGCTACAAGGTCCGCCCTAAGGGCGGGTACTTCCCGGTCGCGCCCAACGACCAGTACGTCGACCTGCGCGACAAGATGCTGACCAACCTGATCAACGCCGGCTTCACGCTGGAAAAGGGCCACCACGAGGTGGGCAGCGGCGGTCAGGCCGAGATCAACTACAAGTTCAACACGCTTCTGCACGCGGCCGACGAGCTGCAGCTGTACAAGTACATCATCAAGAACACGGCGTGGCAGAACGGCAAAACCGTCACCTTCATGCCCAAGCCGCTGTTCGGCGACAACGGCTCCGGCATGCACGTCCACCAGTCGTTGTGGAAGGAAGGCGACCCGCTGTTCTACGACGAGGTCGGCTACGCCGGCCTGTCCGACACCGCCCGCCACTACATTGGTGGCATCTTGCACCACGCGCCGTCGCTGCTGGCGTTCACCAACCCGACCGTCAACTCCTACAAGCGGCTGGTGCCCGGCTACGAGGCCCCGATCAATTTGGTGTACAGCCAACGCAACCGGTCGGCGTGCGTGCGGATCCCGATCACCGGCACCAACCCGAAGGCGAAGCGGCTCGAGTTCCGCTGCCCGGACTCGTCGGGCAACCCTTACCTGGCGTTCTCGGCCATGCTGATGGCAGGCCTGGACGGAATCAAGAAGAAGATCGAGCCGCAGTCACCGGTCGACAAGGATCTCTACGAGCTGCCGCCGGAAGAGGCCGCCAACATTCCGCAGGCGCCGACGTCGCTGGCCGCGGTGATCGACCGGCTTGAGGCCGACCACGAATACCTTACGGAGGGAGGCGTTTTCACGTCCGACCTGATCGAGACGTGGATCACCTTCAAGCGCGAGAACGAGATCGAGCCGGTCAATGTCCGGCCGCATCCCTACGAATTCGCGCTGTACTTCGACGTGTAGCCAGCAACCTAAGTTTGACCTGCGTTGACGCGGAAATTAGGCCGATTCTCTTTACCGCGTCCAGGCGGCGGCGCCGTCGGCCACGGGTCGGGCGAAGAAGTGAACATGTCCTTGTTGGTTAGGACAAACTGTTCAACTGTCATGGGCTTCTTTTGTCCCACCGTTTCGACGATGTCGTTGGTTCCTGCGAAGACGCCGTTGCGGTAGTCGATCGCCACGTTTCTGAGGTGCTGCAGAAGGTGTTCATGGCTGCCTGCGGCGCGTAGCCGCGCGGTGAAAGCCTCGATGGTTATGGGGTCATACCGTACCGGGCGCCCGAGGGCTCGCGAAACTGCGGCCGCAATCTCGTTGTGATGCATCTCGACAGGCCCGAAGAGCGGGTAGATCTTTCCGGCGTGTGGCTCGGGGTCGGCGAGGATGGCCGCAATCACATACGCTTGATCCTCGGCCGCGATAGGCGCGTGCCTTCCGTCGCCGAGTGGCAACGGCAACACGCCTTCATGGTCTGTGAAGATGCCGTACAACGGCAGCCATTCGGAGAAAAACGTTGGGCGTAGGTGCGTTACGGCGAACGGTGCCCACTCCAGCCATCGTTCGGCCAGCCAGTGGTGACGCGCCGCGTCACTGCCGGCATCGTGGCGCGCGGAAATTTGCGACATGTTGAGGATGGCCTTAACGTCGCATTCTCGCGCGGTTTGCCCGAAAATTGCGGTGGCCTCCAGCAACCGCGGCCGGATTGGATATGCGAAATACGCACGGTCGATACCGTCGAGAGCCGTTCGGACAGAGGAGAAATTGAGCAAGTCACCTGATAGCACCTCAGCACCCATGGTTGCCAACTGCTGTGAACGTGCATCGTGGCGATGCACGAAAGCGCGTACCCGGTAACCACGTTCGAGAAGCAGACGGACCGTATGCCGACCCGTTTTGCCTGTGGCGGCTGTAACTAGGATTGGCTTTGCACTTCTATCCCTCATCCGAGATCCATTCCTGTACGTAAGTGGGTTCTCACACCGGCTGGGCACCATTGCGAGGCGGATGCAGCATCAGCACGTTTCATAATCATTCGCGCCAGTTCCGGCTGATTGAGTCTGACCTCGCCGCGCGGATGGAGTCAGCCAGCGTCCAGAACGACAGACCCAGAAGAGGGATGTCTTTCAGCAGGAATTCGCCGGTAAGGGACAGGGCGGGGAAACCGCCCCCGGCCGGCTCACTGACCTCCGGGGTGGTGAACAGGAAGCTGATCGTCGCCAGGAACAGAACGATGGCCAGGACGCTGCCCGCGATAGACAGCTTCGCAGACAGCGGCTTGATCGCCAGCAGCACCGCAGCGACCAGTTCGAATACACCTAGAAACGCCGAGAACGTGTACACGGGAAAGATGTGGTACAGCCAGCCCATGAACGGACTATTGGCGACCAGAGGCTGTATCTGGTGGGCCTCGAAATTGGCGAACTTCAAGGCGCCGATCCAGCCGATGACGATCACGAGGCCGTATCGGCCGACCACGCTGGCGATGGCATCGACTGCAGAGGTCGTCGGAATTCGGCGGATTGCAGCGTTTGTCTGGGTTCTCACGGTCGCTCCCTTCGTCAAGGCAGTGCGGCGGTCTGCCGCTTAGGGAGACAACGCAACCGGCCGAAGAAGTGATGGCTACGGACCTACGCTCATTGCTACTGACGGCCATAAGCTGTGCCGATAACCGGCCGGCATGCTGGGCAGCCAACCCGCTTCCTCACTGTCACGGAACTACGCCAACTCAACAATTTTGTTGCGGTCGTCGACTCGCAGCATCGGACTTTCTCGTTTCTCCCTGCACTCACACCGGCCGGCAGTTTTTGCTTATGGCCTCCATTAGCAACCGAAATCGAGAGCCGGGCATCGCCTCACGCTCCGAAGCGTTGTGTGGTTCGACCGCGCGTGAGGCGCGCCGCGGAAGTCAGGAGGGCAATCGTGACGAATACCATTCGGGTGGGCGTTCAGCTCTGGCCGGGCGGCACTCCGGACTACCGGAGCTGGCGAGACGCAGTGATCCAGGCCGAGGAGCTGGGCGCCGACGCCATATTCGGATATGACCACTTCCATAAGCCCTTCACCGTGCCATCCGAAGACGGCCTTCCTGAGCTGTCGCCCGAACAACCAGAAGTCAACAACTTCGAAGGCTGGACCGCACTGGCGTCTTGGGCTGAAATCACCGACCGTGCCGAGATCGGCCTGCTAGTGACGGGGACCGGCTACCGCAACCCCGATCTGTTGGCCGACATGGCGCGCACGGTCGACCACATCAGCGGCGGTCGACTGATCCTCGGCCTGGGTGCGGGTTGGTACGAAAAGGACTACACCGTTTACGGATACACCTTCGGCACCGTCACGTCGCGGATGGACCTGTTCGAACAAAGCCTGGACCGCATCGAGCGACGACTGACACAACTAGTTCCACCGCCGGTGCGAACTATTCCCATCCTGATTGGTGGCATGGGCGTCCGCCGTACCTTGCCCATCGTCGCCAAGCACGCCGACATTTGGCACACATTCGCGAGCGTGCCTGAATATCAGCGTAAGAATGCGATCCTCAAGGATCTCGTCGCCTCGGCCGGGCGTGACGAGAAGCAGATCGAGCGAGCGGTGCACTGGACGGGACGCGACACCGCCGACGCTTTCCGTGAGGAAGGTGTCACCCTGTTCACCACCGAAATCCACCCCACCGACAGTGGATACGACTTTTCTGAGCTTAAGGACATGATCGCTTGGCGAGACGAAGGCCGCTGACGACACCTGTTTCCCAATACACCGATTGGACTGTGATGCCGGAAAACCCTATTGGTTCCACCATTTTGGTAATTGGCGCAACCGGCCGGCACGGCGGCACCGGGCGTACCGTCGTTGACGGAGTGTTGGCGCGCCAACGCAACGTTCGAGTGTTGGCGCGAGCTGACGACGAACGCACCGCAGCATTGCGCGAACGAGGCGCATCAGTCGTGATAGGAGATCTCCACGACCGCAACACTTTGCATGCTGCAGTCGACGGTGTGGCGGCGATCTATCTCGCTTATCCGATCGCCGCGGGCATCGTGTCGGCGGCCGCAAACATCGCATCGGTTCTCGTGGAGGCGGATCAGTCTCCACACGTCGTAGTGATGTCGATGGCTGTCTCGTCGCATCAGAGCCCGAGCATGCTTGGACAGGCCCAGGCTGTCGCGGAGGAAGTACTCATGTGGGCGGGTTTGAATCCGACGATTCTGCGGATCGCCGCGTTATTCCACGAAAATGTTGTCATCTTGCACGGGCGCTCGATACGACAGCAGTCGATCATCGCGAACAGCTTCGGCGATGCTCGGGCACCATGGATCGCTGCACGCGATGCGGCCGAATTGGCAATTCACCACCTCCTCAATGACGCACCGCGCACCGCCACTGTCAGCTATCCGCCGGGCGCGGAGGCGCTCAGCCATAGGGAAATCGCAGAGATAATTTCCGCCGAAACAGGCCGTGTGGTCACCTACCAGCCGATCCCGTACGAGCAATGGAAGCATGCGATGGAACGCGACGCCGTCGTCAACGGGCTTGACGTCGTTAATAGCGCGATGGCGCAGCATATCTCGATAATCGGTGCGGGCTTCGCCAACGGTAAGGCACCCACAATCCATCCCGATCCACAAGCCCTCACCGCCATGCTGGGACGTCCACCGTTAACCTTCTCCCAATTCGTACGGGAGCGCATCGGCGACTTCACGGATGGCGTCAAGCAAGGGTAAAGCGAACAACGCGGCTCATGCGCCACGTTGCATTACGCAACGTCCGTGGACGCGATGTGCCCTGAAAAGGCAAGCCGGTTGTGCATCGATTGCGCTGATCCGGCTGCATCGCAAGTCTATTGCGATCAGTCCGGCCTAGCGTTCGTCCAGTTGTTTTAGTCGTCAATTGGATCCCAGCAAGGTGGCGGTCGAGCAGCGCGTGCGGCGCCACCTCAGGCAGCCCGGCCCGCGCCGTCGTGAACCGCCAGCGGCCCGGACGTCGTCTGGAGAGGCTCTAGCGGGTTCCGATGCCGATCATGGTGAGCACCACGAGGACGAGGGTGGTCACTGCCAGTACCCCGTGGGCACCCACGATGGGGACAGGAAAGGAGCGCTCAGGCGGGTGGTCACCGGAGGCCATTGCCGGTTGCTGGCTGCCCGGACTGCCCGGACCGACTTCTGCGTGCCGGCTGCGGTAGGTGGGCACCCATAGCGCGAACATGGTCAATCCGCCCACCGCGGCCAATGCCAGCAAGATCAACGCCGCCCAGCCCAGGGGGCGCTTGTCCACTGCCAGGTAGATGATCCAGAGCACCAGCCCAGCAGCCGCCAGTAGGAAATGCCCGAAGATTAGTGCAGGCGGGAACCTGGTGGCGCTGGCGCGGCGATGCCCCCCGCCGCCGACCCATTGGGCGAGCATGTAAAAGCCGCCGCCGGCGGTCAGGATCCATAGAACGAGTGCCGAGATAGCCATGATTCATGTCCTTCCTATGACGGTGGTGAAGTCAAGGGCGGAAAGCTTCGATTTGGTCGGCTTCGCGCGCGACTCGGACTCCGTAGCGGTAAGACAACATGCCACCCAAGAATCCGGACACCCCCAGCAAGGCGAGACTGCACGCCGATAGCACCAGCGGTCCTAACCCGACCGCGACGGGTTGGGTGTAGCTGCTGTGGCGCCAGATGAAGTTGACGACGTAGGCGGTGACGATGGCGACGTTCAGCGTCATGTGCAGCAGGGCGACCCGAAACGCCGGGGTGCCGGTCGGGATGGCCAGCAGATCCAAAAATCCGATGATCGCCGCTAGCAGCGCGCCGATGACACCGATCGCGATCAGCCATTCTGACCCCTGTGTCAAGAAGCCGGGGGCAGCCACAATGTGTGAACCGATGTCGAACACCAGGCTCGCGACCCAGGCCCCGATCGGCACCGTTACCAGGATGGGATGAAACGGGTGCCCATAGGGTCCGGCCAACACCGCGCTGACCGGTTCTTTGGCCTGTTCGACGTTGGTGGTCATCGCGTCCTCCGCGCTGTCGGTCTTTTCGCTAACCGATGTGGATCCTGCCGGAACAGGCGCTTTCTTGCGCTGGGAATGCCTACCCCGTCAGTGTTTGGCTAAACCTGGCGGCACCGCGGCTCGGCGCTAGCTGTTGACTTCCGCATCCCAGTCCGGCCGCAGTGCGGCCGCATTAGATCGACAACCGCTTTGAAGAGCCAACACCCCAACGCCCTGTCGTGTTGGTTTGTCGAACAGCGAGCCCAGCTAATAGCACAAACCTCGGCACGAAATTCGCGCTGTACTTCGACGTGTAAGAACGGGTAGCCGTATCGTCGTCGCATGACGACGCGCAACCTGGAGGCCAGGCTCGGGACCTACTCGCCGGTGGCCCTGACGGTTTTCCGCGTGGTGGTGGGACTGCTGTTTCTCTGCCACGGCCTGCAGAAGTTGATCGGCTGGCCGGTGGGACCGACTGTCCCGGTCGGCGAGTGGCCGTTCTACTACGCGGGGTGGATCGAGACGATCACCGGTGCGCTCGTCGCGCTGGGACTGTTCACCCGGGCCGCGGCTTTCGTGGCCTCCGGGGAAATGGCGGTCGCCTACTTCA
>NZ_DASRBZ010000357.1:0-3310 GCF_035653355.1 Mycobacterium sp.
CCTGGTGACGCGGGCATTTTCAGGGCGGTACGCGCGTGGGTTGGAAAACGACTTCACCCGCCTGCTCAACGACGTTGCGCCGCTGGGTTATCCAGAGGTCAACCATATGACGTCGCCGATCCGTAAGGCGGCTGCTGCCGCTGATGACCCACACGGGATAAACCTCTGGGCGGGAACGACTTTCGCTGCTGCCCGTCCGGGGCCAGCCGCGGAGATCGTCGCGGCACTCGGCGACGTGTGATCAGGCAAGCACGCTCGCCGGATCGGTGAATGCCAGATTCAGGTCGGCCGCAACCTGCGGGGACAACAGGGCACCATCATGTGTTGAAAGTCCTTTTGCCAGTGCGGGATCGGACCGGCATGCGGCTTGCCAGCCGTAGTCGGCGAGCTTGAGGACGTAGGGCATAGTCGCGTTGGTCAATGCAGACGTCGACGTCTTGGGCACCGAAGCCGGCATGTTCGTCACACAGTAGAACACCGTGTCATGCACAAGGAACGTCGGACTGTCGTGCGTGGTTGGCTGCGAGTCCTCGAAACAGCCACCCTGGTCGATGGCGATGTCTACCAACACTGCACCAGATTTCATCTGGGCCACAAGGGAATTCGATAGCAGTTTAGGTGCTTTGGCGCCTGGCACCAGGACTGCCCCGATCACCAGGTCGGCGCGCTTGACGAGGTCTTCGAGATCGTAGGCCGACGAGTATCGGGTGCGGACTTGGCCACCGAATGCAGCGTCGACCTTCCGCAATTTTTCGATGTTGATATCCAAAACCGTGACGTGGGCACCCATGCCGCTGCCGACTCGGGCGGCGTTGTAGCCGGCGGTGCCGCCACCGATCACCACGACGTCAGCGGGCTCGACACCGGGAACGCCACCCATCAACAGGCCGCGGCCGCTGTGGGTGCGCATCAAATGGTAAGCGCCGACTTGGGCGGAGAGCCGACCGGCGATCTCGCTCATCGGCGCCAACAGGGGGAGCTCGCCGTCGGCGGTTTGTACCGTCTCGTACGCGATCGACGTGGTTCCGGAGGCCAGCAGCGCTTCGGTGCACGACCGCGAGGCCGCCAGATGCAGGAACGTGAACAAGGTTTGCCCGCGCCGCATGCGGGCGTACTCGACGGTGGTGGGCTCCTTGACCTTGAGCACCAGGTCGGCAGCCGACCACACCTCCTCGGCGCTGCTCACCAGTTGCGCACCCGTTGCCTTGAAATCGGTATCGGCGATGGCCGAGCCCTCACCGGCGCCGGCCTGGACGAGGACTTCGTGGCCACGCCGCGTTAGTTCGGCGACGCCTGCGGGGGTGATGGCAACCCGAAATTCGTTGTTTTTGATCTCAGTCGGGATACCGACACGCATGGTCGCTCCTTGCCACAGCTCGGTGAAGAGGCCCTCCCTCAATTGTGAAGAAAGTTCGACAGCTCCGCTAATCTGGCTGTGGATAATTCTCTAGGCTTTCCGTATGCCTGAACCATTGACTGATCGAGCCCAAGCTGGCCGCGCAGCAGCGAAGGATCTTCGGCCCGTTGACCTCGACGACATGGACCGCAAAATCTTGAGTCTGTTGCACGCGGATGCCCGGATCACCAACAGTGCGCTCGCGGAGAAGTTGGGTATCGCCCCGTCGACCTGTCACGGCCGGGTTCGGCGTTTGCTGGAGCTGGGCGTGATTCTCGGGTTCTACACCGACGTGGACCCGATCGCGATCGGATTGCCGTTGCAGGCGATGATTGCGGTCAACCTGCAATCCAACGCCCGTGGGAAGATCCGCAGCTTCATCCAGCAGATCCGGCGCAAGCCGCAGGTAATGGATGTCTATTTTCTGGCCGGCCCCGATGATTTCATCCTGCACGTCGCAGCCCGCGACACCGAGGACCTGCGGTCGTTCGTGGTGGAGAACTTGAACGCCGACGCCGACGTCGCCGGTACGCAGACGTCATTGATCTTCGAGCATCTCCGCGGGGCCGCGCCGATCTAGAGGGAGGGTCTGAAATCGACCGCACCACCAGAATGGTCGTTAACATAGCGGCTATCGGTGGCCTCTACGGGAGAGAGTTCATGCTCAGCTTGCTCGAACGCGTGTTGAACTTTCACCTCACGATCGTCGAAGTTGCCTGTATCGCAGTGCTATTCGGCGTGCCCTATCTCGCGGTGGGAATCGTTTGGGCCAGCACTCACACCGCCCACTTGGAACAATTGCAGGGGCTGCATCTGATCGTGTCCCTACTCGGATCGATCGCGCTGTGGCCCGCAATGGTGTTCGGTGGCGTCTGTCTGACCTAATCGTCGAGGAATCCCTATGCCGCGGTCGCCGAACTACCCCGATCTCACCGGCCCTAGCCAGACGCCCCATCTGCTCGCCATGTTGCGTCGCCTGGTGAACTATCAAGTCAACATCGGCGCATTGCTCGAGATTGCGTTGCTCTGCGCGATCCCCTATCTGGCAGTCGGTGCGATCGTTGCCGGCGCGCACGGTGAGGGCCTGCGCCAAGTGCAGGTCGAGCAGGGGCATGACGCGTTGGTGACCTTCGTGGCGTCACTGATTTCGTGGCCGGTGTCGCTGTTCGCTCACTCCTGCACGACGTGATTGCGCGGCGGGCGCTGATCAGCCGGTGTCGCGTTCGTCATCGAAGAAGCGCTCGGGGTGGTGGTAGTTGTTGATTGTGGGTTGACCGTGGTCGAGGTGGGGTGGCGGAATCCATTGGGTTTGTCCGTTGGCGAGTTTGATTGTGCGCCAGCCTGTTTCGGCGAGGTTGTGGTCTGGTTGGCAGGCCAGGGTGAGTTTGTCGACGTTGGTGTGCCCGCCGCGCGCCCAGTCCTCGGTGTGGTGGACTTCGCACCAATAGCCGGGCACATCGCAGCCGGGAGCTGTGCAGCCGCGATCTTTGGCATACAACACCACCCGCTGATCCGGCGAGGCGATGCGTTTGGTGCGCCCTAGATATAGGGGGCGGTTGTCGTGGTCGTCGAAGACGGCCAGATAGTGGTATGCGTGGCGGGCCATGCGGATTAGGTCGCGCATCGGCAACAGCGATCCGCCGCCGGTGACGGCATGTCCGGCGCCGGCGGTCAGCTCCCTAAGCGTGGTGGACACGATCACCGTGACCGGCAATCCGTTGTGCATTCCCAGTTTGGGGTCGCCGAGCTGGCCGCGCACCAGCGCGTTGAGGGCGTCGTGTTGACGCTGGGCATGGCTGCGAACATCCTTGCTCGCTGCCTCGTCGCCGGGTTGGCCGCTGATGCAAGGGTTTTCGTCGTCGGGGTTGCACATGCCCGCGGCGGCGAACCGGGCCAGCCAGGCATCGAGATTGG
>NZ_DASRBZ010000358.1:0-2465 GCF_035653355.1 Mycobacterium sp.
GCTTTGGTGGAACTCTGCCGCGCCGACACCGAACCGCTGCGGCTCACCGCCCACCTCGTTCAGCGACACCAGCCGGGCGTCACGGTAGAACAGGCAGTCCTCGACGGCCTTGGCCGTCACCGCGCCGCACAGTTGTTGCAGGCGCGCCGCCGCCTCGCCGCCTTCGGCTACAGCAGCGGAGAGGATCTGGAGCGGCGGGCCCAATTCCGGTGTCGCGGCCTCGGTTTCGGCCAGCGCCCTGGGCAGTGTCGCGGCCAGCCCCGGATAGTCGCAGCGGTAGACGTCGATGTAGCCCAGCAGCGCGGCCACCGCCTCGGGTAGGCGCGGATGATCGGCCCCTGCGGTCGCCACGATGCAGCGGCGGAGCCTGGCCAGTTCGCTGGCCAGAGTGTCGGTGGCCACGGTGGCCTTGGCGTCCCGCAGCCGCGCAGGCATCTGCTGATAGTTCCCACCAGCGGAGTCGAACAGCGCCGTCAGCGCTGCGGCGCCGGACGGGTCGACGAAAACCCCGCCGACTTCCCGCAGTACGTCGTAGCCGGTGGTGCCGGCCACCGGCAGCGTCGGCTCCAGCGCCTCGTCGACTGCCAGGATCTTCTCGATCACAATCCAGGCATCCGGACCGACCAGTTCCCGCAGCCAGCCCAGATATCCCGCCGGATTGGTCAGCCCGTCGGGGTGATCGATGCGCACACCGTCAACAAGGTTCTCCGCGAACCAGCGGGCGACTTCGGCATGCCACGCGTCGAACACCGCATGATCTTCCTGGCGCAGCCCGGCCAGCGAAGTGATCGAAAAAAAGCGGCGGTAACCGCAGATGCCGTTTCGCCATCCCACCAGCCGGTAGTGCTGGCGCTCGTGGACTTCTACTCCGGTCCCCTCACCGGTGCCCGGTGCGATGGGCAACGCCAGGTCTCCGAGCCGCAGCCGGTCGCCGTCGACTTTCAGATCCGCGATGTCGTCGTCGGAACCCAATAGCGGCAAGATGATTCGGCCATCACCGAGACCCCAGTCGATATCGAAGAACCCCGCGTAGCGCGATGACCGGCCATGGGTCAGCACGTCCCACCACCACGGGTTCTGCTCCGGCTTGTCGATTCCGACGTGGTTGGGCACGATGTCGACCACCAGTCCCATCCCGCGCGCACGCGCCGAGGCCGAGAGCCGCGCCAAACCGTCGGCACCGCCGAGCTCGGCCGACACTGTTGTCGGATCGGCGACGTCGTAGCCGTGCGGCGACCCGTGCACCGCGGTCATGACGGGGGAGAGGTAGACATGCGATATCCCGAGCTCGTCGAGATAGTCCAACAGCGCCTCGGCGTCGGCGAAGGTGAACCCGAAGCCGCTGTCGGGCCCGCGCAGCTGTAACCGGTAGGTGGACAGTACCGGAAAAGCCATGCGTTACAGGGTCTTCCGGAATATCAGCAATGACCGTCCCGGAAGCGCGATCTTCTCGCCGGCCTTCATGACCCGCTCGGTTGTTCCGGTGGGTTCCGTGGTGTCCAGTTCGGCGGTCCATTCCTGGCCGTAGTCGCCGTCGGGAATGACGAAGTCCACCGCATCTTCGTGGGCGTTGAAACACAACAGGAACGAGTCGTCGACCACGCGTTCACCGCGTGCATTCGGTTCGCGGATTGCATTGCCATTCAAAAACACTGCGACGCACTTGTCGAAACCGCTGTCCCAGTCCTCCTGTGTCATTTCCCGACCCGTCGGGGTCAACCAGGCGATGTCGCCCACTTCGTCGCCGCGCCGCATGGGCCGGCCTTCGAAAAAGCGGCGGCGGCGAAACACCGGATGATCTTTGCGCAGCTCAGCCGCCTTGCGGGCGAAGGCCAGCAGATCGGCGTTCTTCTCGGCCAGCGACCAGTCCATCCAGGACAGCTCGGAGTCCTGGCAGTAGACGTTGTTGTTGCCCTGCTGAGTGCGGCCGAATTCGTCGCCGTGCGCAA
Organism: Mycobacterium sp.; assembly: GCF_035653355.1. Taxonomy (GTDB): domain Bacteria; phylum Actinomycetota; class Actinomycetes; order Mycobacteriales; family Mycobacteriaceae; genus Mycobacterium. The sequence goes on from NZ_DASRBZ010000358.1 coordinate 1,950, forward strand.
TCATCGGGGTGCCCTGGCTGACCATCAGCGTGGCCAGGATGTTGCGCATCTGGCGGGCACGCAGGGCCAGTACATCGGGATCGTCCGTTGGGCCTTCGACGCCGCAGTTCCACGACCGGTTGTAACTTTCGCCGTCCTGGTTGTTCTCGCCGTTGGCCTCGTTGTGCTTCTCGTTGTAGGACACCAGGTCGTTGAGAGTGAAGCCGTCGTGGGCGACAACGAAGTTGATGCTGGCGCTTGGCCGCCGGCCCGTCGCCTCGTAGAGGTCCGACGATCCGGTCAGCCGGGAGGCGAATTCGCCCAAAGTCGCGGGCTCACCCCGCCAGTAATCGCGCACGGTGTCCCGGTATTTCCCATTCCATTCGGTCCACAAACCCGGGAAGTTGCCGACCTGGTAGCCGCCTTCGCCGACATCCCACGGCTCGGCGATCAACTTGACTTGGCTGACCACCGGGTCTTGCTGCACCAGATCGAAAAACGCGCTCAATCGGTCGACGTCGTAGAACTCGCGGGCGA
>NZ_DASRBZ010000359.1:0-5679 GCF_035653355.1 Mycobacterium sp.
CCATCCGAATCCATGCGGTATCGGCGGTGCCGCGCAGCAGGTCGGAGATCGCCCGCCGGGTGCGCCGCAACGTCAGATCCTGTAGGTACTCACCGATATTCAGCAGCCACAGCACGGTCAGCGCGACCACATTTTCGCGCAACACCAGGCTGGCCACCGTCGCAGCGGACACCAAGGCGTCAGTGCCGGCGCGACCGGAGCGGAAGGACCGCAGCGCGCCGCGCAGGAACGGGTAGCCGGTGAACACGGTGACGCCGGTCGCTACCAGCCGGCCGGTCGGGCCGAGCAGCGGCGGGCGGGCGAACACGTAGCGGCGCACACCCAGTAACGCCAGCGCCGCCCCGCCGACGACCATCCGCAGCACGTCGGCGTTGCGGATCTCCGACGAATGCGGCGCGCGGGTCGGAATCAGTTCGGCGGCGGTATGCGCGGCCTCCTTGATCGCTGCCAGCACCGCGGAGCGATCACAGCGCTTCGGCGAATACCAGACCACGACAGATCCGGTCCGAGGGTAGGCGTGGACGACGCGCACCCCATTCTGTTGGGCCACCGCCTCTTCGACGGCGACGGCGCGGCGGGAATTCGAGCGCACCCAGGCAACCTCGACCCGCATGCGGCCGGCGGCGTCGGAGACGACGACCAGGTCGCTGTCAACGGCGGCGGTCATCGGGCGCGATCAGTGTTCGTGGTGGTCGACGGCGCTCACGGCCGGAGTGGGCACCTCCTCGCCGACGCGTTCACGCGCCTCGGCCATCACGTCGGCCAACTTGAGCCGCGCCGACTCGGCTGCCTCCTCCGCGCGCCGGCTTCCGCGCAGCCCCCACTCCGCGGCCGTCACCGCCGCTTCGTGAACCGGAGCTTTGGCCCACGCTTTGCGCAGCGCCTCATAGGCAGTCACCCCGGCCAGTCCCGTGACTACCGTTGTGGCCGCCTTTGCGAGTAGCCCGTGCACCGCCATCGCTTAACCTTTCTCCCGTTCCGGCTGAGTTCAGCTCACCTTCGCACGACGCTAACATAGAAATATTGCGATACCAATATGTATTTGGCGGTGCGCTTCGGCCGGCGACACCCGTCACTCGAGGACGCGGGTGACCTTCTCGGTTTCGATCCTGTGCGGCAGCGCCGCGGGATCGGGATTGGCCACCTGCACCAGCGACGCGCCGGTGGCGAGGACTGTCAGCAAACCGCCGACCAGCTCGTCGGGAGTCGCCCACGACTTCGTCGAGAGCACCCGATCGCTGGCCGTCAAACCCGTTGTGGCAGCTGATATTTGGCAGTCGGCCAGCACCTCGTCGACGGAGCGGCCCGTCAGTGCGGGCCCGGGGCGGCGTTCGGCGACGATTTGGTCGCCGTGCACCCGCACGGCGGTGGCGTAGTCGGTGACGCCCACCGGCAGATCTGGCGCCGGTTGCCCGAACGGATCCAGCGACAGCACCGCCACCTCGGTAGCGCCGGTGCTGTCGGCTTCGTCGAGCCGGTGAGCAGTGCTCAACGCGATGTCAGCGCGGCCGCCGAGAACCACTTCGGCTCCGATCCACCACACGCCGAAGTAGACCGCAGCCGTCTGCCAGTGCGCGGGCAGCAACACCGCGACCCGGCTGGCCGGCCCGGCACCCAGTTCATCGCGCAGCAGGTTACCGGTTTTGGCGGCCCAGTTGGCCAGCGTCACCGCCGACAGCTCGATGCGCTCGCCGGTGGCGTCGTCGTAGTAGGTGATGCGCGGTCCGACCGGGTCGCTGCGCAGCATCGGCTCGAGAATCGCCTCGCTGAGATTGGTCACGTCAGTTGACGCACTCGGGACGATCGGCGCCGGCGGTAAGAATCGGCGACGGCGGGGGAGCGGTGGTGTCCTTCGCGGCCGCTGCAGCGGAATGCGACGAGGCCGCCGGTGCCGCTGAGGCGGTGCCGTCGAGGCCGGAACCCGGGCCGGTGTAGTCGTTGGCCAGCACCACCCGCACCGATCCCGGCGGCACCGCCGGATCGGCGACCACAGGCAACCCGCCGAGGTCCTTGGCGACCTGCTGAGCCCCCAGGTCGTCGGCCTTGGCGGCCCGCACCTGGCTGGATTTCACGTGCGCAGCTTCGTTGTTGCCGACGTTTCCGGCGGTAAACCCCTTGGCTACCAAGACTTGTGACACTGCAGCGGCCAGGCCGTTGATGTCGGTGTCGTTGAGCACGTCGGCGGTCGTCTTGGCCGGGCTGTAGGCCAGCTCCTCGGTCTTGCCCTGGTCTTGGTCGTGCAGCAGGCTGCCGACCCACTCCTGCACCTGGTGCGAATCCACCCGAACCACGCTTTGCATGCCGTCGTCGCTCCAGCCGGCTTCGTCGAGCACCGGGATGGTGGCGAACGCAACGTTGCCGGCGGCCAGCTTCTGCAGCTGTTTCACGAAGTCCATGATGTCCCAGCCCGACGAGAGCACCACCGAACGCTGGATGGCGCCTTGCAGCCGCTCCAGTGTCGCGGGACTCGACAGCGTCTTGCCGGAGAGCACACGGTGGGCCAGGTCCGCCATCACCACCTGCTGGCGCACCACCCGGTCCAGGTCACCGCGGGGCAAGTCGTGACGCTGGCGGACGAAGCTCAGCGCCTGCGGTCCGTTGAGCTTTTGCCAGCCGGCGGGAAAATCGGCACCCGAAAGGGGTTCGTAGACAGGCTCTTTGAGGCATACGTCGACGCCGCCGAGGGCATCGGTGATCAACGCGAAGCCGAGCAGCCCGATCTCTGCGTAGTGGTCGACGGTGACCCCGGTCAGGTCGGCGACGGTCTTGATCAGGGCTTCGCGTCCGGCCTCGGTGCCCCGCGCTTCGGCCTCGGTTTCGGCGATCCCCGATTCGACCAGGCTCACCCGCTTCTCTTCGCGGACCTGGCCGTAGACGCCGTTGATCTTGGTCTTGCCCAGCCCCGGAGCAGAGACGTAGGAGTCGCGCGGAATCGAGATCGCGGTGGCCGACTTCCCGTTGTTGGGCACCCGCACCAGGATGATGGTGTCGGTGTTGGTGGCGGTCTCGTCACCGGCCCGCAGCGTCGCCAACTCCTGACTGGAGAGCGGGTTGCCGTGCGCGTCGGTGCGGCTGTCCATGCCGACCAGCAAGATGTCGATCGCGCCGTCGTCGCCGCCCTGGCCGAGCGAGGGGGCGAACATGTGGTAGATCCCGTCTTCGAACGAGCGGACTTTGCTCCATGCCACGCCGGTGCCGAGAACGACGGCGACGGCCGCCGCAGTGGCAACGGCGCGGATCACACGTTGCGCAGGCATCACTTTAGACTACTTATGTAACAGCCGTCTTCGGGTTAGGCAGGGATCGGCGTGCCAGACTCGGGGGCGTGACGAGCAGGATTGTGATCACCGGCGCCGGCGGGCAGGTGGGTAGCTTTTTAGCGGACGAGGCCACCCGCCAAGGGCGTGACGTGCTGGCGCTGACGTCTTCGCAGTGGGACATCACTGACCCCGATGCCGCGGAGCGGATCGTCGAGCACGGCGACGTGGTGGTCAACTGCGCGGCTTATACCGACGTCGACGGCGCGGAAAGCGACCAGGCGAGCGCGCACGCGGTCAACGTGTCCGGACCGGAGTACATTGCGCGGGCGTGTGCGCGTGTCGGCGCGAACATGATCCACATCTCGACCGACTACGTGTTCAGCGGCGACTTCGGCGGCTCCATACCCCGCCCGTATGAACCCGAGGACGAAACCGGTCCGCTCAGCGTGTACGGGCTGACCAAACTCGGCGGCGAACTCGCCGTGCTGGCAGCGCTGCCGCAGGCCACCGTCGTGCGCACCGCGTGGGTCTATACCGGCGGAACCGGCAAGGATTTCGTGGCCGCCATGCGGCGGCTGGCCGCGGAGGACCGCACCATAGAGGTAGTCGACGACCAGACCGGATCGCCCACCTATGTCCCCGACCTGTGCGCGGCATTGCTGGAAATAGCTGACGGGCGGGTCACGCGCCCGACGAAAGGAATCCTGCATGTCGCCAACGAGGGCGCGGTGACGCGACATGAACAGGCTCGCGCGGTTTTCGAAGAGCTCGGCGCCGACCCGGATCGGGTGCGGCCGGTCAGCAGCAACCACGTGCCGCGCCCGGCGCGGCGGCCGCCGTACTCCGCGCTGTCCAACCGGTTAGCTGTTCAAACCGGGCTGTCACCGCTGCGGGGATGGCGTGAAGCGCTGGCCGCGGCATTGAGCGCATAGGCCGACGGTCGGCGACCCGCTGCGCCCGGCTCCGCCGCGCTTGCGATCGCCTCCAGACCGCTACCCTCTACCCGTGAGTGACGTGCTGCCGGTCGTGACGGTGACCTATTCGCCGGGCCCGCACCTGGAGCGTTTCTTGGCCTCGCTGTCGCTGGCCACCGACCGGCCGGTGAGCGTGCTGATGGCCGACAACGGCTCCACCGACGGAGCACCGCAAGCCGCCGTCGAGCGGTATCCCAACGTGCGGCTGTTCGACACCGGCGGCAACCTCGGCTACGGAACCGCGGTGAATCGCGCCGTCGCCCGCCTCAGCGATGCCGACGAGTGGGTGGTGGTGGCCAACCCCGACGTGCAGTGGGGTCCCGGCAGCATCGACGCGCTGCTGGAGGCCGCTGCCCGCTGGCCTCGCGCGGCGACCCTGGGCCCGCTCATTCGGGATCCCGACGGCGGGGTGTACCCGTCGGCGCGTCACCTGCCCAGCTTGGTCCGCGGCGGCATGCACGCCGTCGTCGGCCCGCTGTGGCGTACCAATCCGTGGTCGACGGCCTATCGCCAGGAGCGGCTCGAACCCACCGAGCGGCCGGTCGGCTGGCTGTCGGGATCGTGCCTGCTGGTGCGGCGCGCGGCGTTCGAGCAGGTCGGCGGGTTCGACGAGCGCTACTTCATGTACTTCGAGGACGTCGACCTCGGCGACCGCCTGCAGAAGGCGGGCTGGCAAAACGTCTACGTGCCGTCGGCGGAAGTGCTGCACCACAAGGGCCACGTCACCGGTAGCGATCCGGCCAGCAGCTTGGCGGCCCATCACCGAAGCACCTATATATTCCTTGCCGATCGGCATCCTGGTTGGTGGCGGGCTCCGCTGCGATGGCTGATGCGGGCCGGATTGGCGGCACGCGAACGTCTGATGGTGCGCAGCTCGCGACGCAGACTTGCAGAAGGGCGGCGGGCACGGTGACACAGGTCGATGCAGTTGTCCTGGTCGGCGGCAAGGGGACCCGGCTGCGTCCGTTGACGCTGTCGGCGCCTAAGCCGATGCTGCCGATCGCCGGGCTGCCGTTGCTGACCCACCTGCTGTCGCGGATCGCAGCGGCCGGCATTGAGCACGTCATCTTGGGCACCTCGTATCAGCCGGCAGTGTTCGAGGCGGAGTTCGGTGACGGTTCGAAGCTGGGCCTGCAAATCGAGTACGTGCCCGAGGAACGCCCGTTGGGCACGGGCGGGGCGATCGCCAACGTCGCCTCGCGGCTGCGACACGACACCGTGATCGTGTTCAACGGTGATGTGCTCTCCGGCGCCGACTTGCACCAACTGCTCGACTATCACCGCGCCAATCAAGCCGATGTCACCCTGCATCTGGTGCGGGTCTCCGACCCGCGGGCATTCGGTTGTGTGCCGACCGAAGACGGCCTCGTGACAGCGTTTTTGGAGAAGACGCAGGATCCGCCGACCGACCAGATCAACGCGGGCTGTTACGTCTTCTCGCGGGA
>NZ_DASRBZ010000360.1:0-2176 GCF_035653355.1 Mycobacterium sp.
CGGTTCGGGCGAGCTGGATCTCGCGCTGGCCCCGCTGCTGCGCACCGGCGTGCGAGGGAGGGCTCGATGAGCGAACACGGCAGCGACACCGTCCACCAGCACGAGCACACTCAATCCGCACCTGCATCTGAACCCAACCACGAGCCGGCCCAATCCCGCACCAGCGACCAGCACCCCCTCGTTCACGACCGAGCGCAACCCCACGGCGTTGACGTCCTCGCTCATCAGGCACAAGCCGACAACGACGCCGCACCACTCCCCTCCCCAGCCGCCTTGCCGCCGAACGTACACGCCTTCCTCACCCGCGCGTTCCCCGGACGTGTCAATACCCTGCCGAATGACGCGGTCCTGCTGCTCGGCATCGCGTTGGCGCTGGCCGCAGTGGACCCCACGAAGCTGGGCAGCCGCGGACCGGTCGGCTGGCTGTTCGCGCTGGCGGCGCTGGTGGCGACGATCTGGGCCGCCCCGGTGGTGTCCCGGCGTCCGGCCGCGCAGTCGGTCCGGCTCACCAGCCAGGTTGCCCGCCATCGCAACACCGTGTTCGCCGTGGGCTGCACGATCGTGGCTGGCTTCAGTGATCCGCCGGTCTGGCTAATGGTCATCGACGCCGCGCTGCTGCTGGCGTATCTGCTCGCGGTCGACGCACTCGCGGCCGGCCCAGTAGGTAGCAGGCAACTGCGACGCGGCACGGCGCCTCTGTCCGCGCTCGCGGCAGTCGCGATCGTGCTGCTCGCCGCCCAGGCGCCGGTGAACTCGGGAGCAGTCTGGGGCCGGATCGTCGCGGCGCTCGCGGTGGCAGCAGCCGCGACAGCTGCCGGAGCGGCGCTGTGGATCAGGCAGACCGCCGGCCAGTCTTCTCGCGCGGGCCGGGAAGAAGCCCCCACGCGCCCCCGCCACCGCTAACCCCGCCAGCAGTCACGCACGCCAAGCTCGCCCCAAGCCCCAACCAAGCCGCGGCCGGCAAGTCGAGCCTGGTCCGCACCTCATCCCGACCCCACCCCTACACCTCATCCCAACCCCCGATCCGCGCACCTCATCCCAACCTCGACCGATCCACAACCCAGGATCCGACCGACCCGAACCAAATACACGATGCCTCTGTCCGCGCCGACCTCTAGCGTGGCCCTATGACGATCCGACCCTCCTGGCTAAACCCCTACCTTTCGCGCCTTGGCATTGCCGACCCGGGCGAACCGTCGCCTGAGTCACTGGCAGCGCTGCACCGAGCGCACGTAGAGCGGATCGCCTACGAGAACATCGACATTCAGCTCGGACGCCCTCAGAGCATCGACCCTGCCGACTCAATTCGCCGAGTGCTGTCGGGCCGCGGTGGCTACTGCTTCAACCTCAACGGCGCGTTGTCCACGCTGCTGTCCGCACTCGGTTATCGGGTAACGCGCCACCGCGGTGCGGTCCACAACGGCAATCTGGTCCCCACGCCCGATCGATACGGCAACCACATGGCCGTGACCGTCGATCTCGACGGCGAGATATGGATGGTCGATGCCGGTCTAAGCAACGCTCACCATGAGCCGATGCGCCTGGTCGAGGGCGAGCACCGACAGGGCCCCTTCGTCTTCCGGCTCGAGCGGGCGGGCTCCTGGTCACCCGACGTCCAGTCCGCACAGCCCGACGTCGCGCCGCTGGACGCGGATACCGGCCCGTCCGGCACCGCGCCGATCGATGGCGAAGCTGCTGGCGATAACTCCGACCCAGTCGAAATCTGGCGCTTCGTGCACGACACGACGCTGGCCAGCGGTTCTTTCGCGGCCATGGACTTCACGCTCGCCCCGGCGGACTGGACGCAGTTCCTTCCGTATCACGCCGAGTTGTCCACCTCGCCGACGTCGTCTTTCGTCAAGACCGCCCAGGTCTACCGACGCGATGCGCAGGGCACTGACTACATCATCGGCTGCGTCCTGCACCGTATCGAAGGCCCAGGTGCGCCGACCAAGCGCGAACTCACGTCGGTGACCGAGTGGTTCGAGGCGGCAACGGACGTGTTCGGCCTGGACCTCGCTGACGTGACCGCCGACGATCGCGAACGCCTGTGGCGCCGGATTCGCGCCGCGCACGAGGAGCGACTCGCCGAGCAGGCCGCAGCCGTCGCCGAGCCCGCACCGACACCGACACCGACACCGACACCGACACCGACACCGACACCGACACCGACACC
>NZ_DASRBZ010000361.1:0-2318 GCF_035653355.1 Mycobacterium sp.
ATCACTGTGGTGTCCGCAGCCTCTGCGCTCACCGCTGCCTTTCTCGCCACGCAGGTCGACCGAGTAGGCGAACACGGGTAGCCGCCAGATGAGGGCTCGGACGGTCGTGACAACTCGCCAGGGTCCATCAGCCACTCGTAATGAGTAACGTCTGCTGCTCGGAAGCGACCAGTGTCAGCGCAGGCAGCTTCGAGATAAGAGCGGTCGTGCCGCCGTCATAGGGGTCGCGCACAGCGGTACAGGTGGTCGAAATCCTCCAGCGCCCCGAACTCGTAGGCCTGCCGCAGGTAAGGGTCCGGTTCATTACGACGCAACCGGATTGATCACGCGAGCGTTCAGGAGGGGTTGGTGGGCCAGAAGTAGGGCAGCGCGCGATCAGCATCAGGGAACAGCGGCTGGTAGTAAGCCGGATCCTTGCGCACCAATGCTGCTTGATGGCTGCGGTGCAGACGCCCGTCGCCCAGCCAGTCCGGCAACTTGCCGAGCCGTGCCAGCTCTGCTTGGCCGCGTGGTGGTAGCAGACCGACCTCGGCGAGATCGGCCCGGATGGTCACCGCGCAGGTGTCGGCGCATCCGCGGCGCAGCCACTCGTCGCACATCGCGAGGCCGTAAGCCGCAACGGCTTCCGGGTAATCCATCCACATCCGCACCGCGGGATGGTGTTTCCAGCCATACGTCGGCCGGGTGACTGCCCGCAAGATCTGGAGAGCTTCGACGCGCTGCTTGCCCAGCCGCCGGCCGTCCAGTACCGCAGCGCTGGCGGCGAAATCGGGATAGGGCAGGAAGGTCTGCACAGCTGAAGGCTTCCCTGAATCATGGCCAACTATCCGGGGGACAGCCCCAGCGCGTGATGACCCATCACAGGTCAGTCATCACCATCCTGAGAAGGGAATTCGGGGCCGTAGACTGGCCTGCGCGGCGAAAGTGAGTTGGGGTGGATTTCGAGTCGGTGGCCGACAAGCTGTATGCGCTGCCGCGCGACGAATTTACCGCCGCCCGCAACGCGGCCGCCAAACAGGCCCGCGAACAGGGTGACCGCGAGCTGGCCGACCAGATTGCGGTGCTGCGCCGGCCATCCACGGCGGCGTGGGTGGCCAACCTGCTCGCCCGGGAGCAGCCCGACGAGATTCGCGCTCTGGTGAAGCTGGGTGATGGGTTGCGTGCGGCGCAGCAACGGTTGCAGGGTGACGAGTTGCGGCGACTGTCGGCGCAGCGTCGCCAGCTGGTACACGGCCTTGTTCAACAGGCACAGGGGCTGGCTCGCGCGGCTGGGCATCCAACGAGCGAAGCGGTCAGCCGTGAGTTGAGCGATACCTTCACAGCTGCGGTGAACAGCTCGGCTGCGGCGCGGGCCCTGGCCGGCGGACGCCTGACGTCGGCGTTGAATCCTGCCGACGCCGCCACCGAACTGTTCGCCGCAGCCGCGACGGCTATCCCCGGCGTGCAGGACGGCGGCCGCACGCATGGTGGGAATGAGCTGCTGCGCCAGAACTTGGACCGCGCGCGCCAGGAGGCAACCCACGCCGACGTCGCCCGAGATGCGGCGCAGCGTGAGCTGGCTGGCGCCGACCAGTCCGCGCAGGACGCAGCCATGGAGGTGCAGGAATTACGTGCGCGCCTTGACGAGGCGGAGCGCACCGAACACGAAACGCGCCGCCGGGCACTGTCGGCGCGGCGAGATTTTGAATCGGCTGACCGCGCAGCTCGGGACGCGTGGCGCCGGGTACACGATCTCCAACGCCAGTTGGCCCAGCATGGCAACGGGTGAGAAACGGAATGAACAGGGTACTCAGTTGCGAGGAGGTGAAGCTCGATGGCACGGGCTATCTGGAGCGGGTCAATTAACTTCGGGTTGGTTTCCATCCCGATCGCTATGTACAGCGCCACCGAAGATCACACCGTCCACTTTCATCAGTTCCAGCGCGGCACCGCCGACCGCATTCGTTACCAGCGGATCAACGAGCGGACCGGCAAGGAAGTCGACTACGCCGACATTGTCAAAGGCGCAGAAGTCGGCGGCGGGGACTATGTCATCGTGGAGCCGGAGGAGCTGGATGCCATCGCTCCTGGCCGGTCGCGCACTCTCGATATCACCCGCTTCGTCGACCTGAACGAGATCGATCCGGTCTACTTTCAGAAGACCTACTGGCTCGCCCCCACCAGCGAGGAATACACCCGGCCTTACGCTCTGCTACGCGAAGCCATGGCGCGGACCAACCGCGCCGGCATCGCCACTTTCGTCATGCGCGGAAAGGAATACCTCGCGGCGCTGCGTGCCGACGATGGTGCGTTGGCGCTGCATACTTTGTTCTTCGCCG